>NZ_VCNC01000004.1:300000-524536 GCF_006210265.1 Desulfovibrio sp. UCD-KL4C | reverse complement strand
CAGGCCCGGTCAGTCAACAACTATTTTACTTTTTTTTCAATGATCTTCGAGAGTTAACTCGAGTGCGCCCCTTTCGGCAGCGCGGAGTCGGAAACTATATAATCACAGTCTCAATGTCAACCGTTTTGTGACCGGTCAGTCAAAAAAAACTCGGGAAGCGCGGTGGCGTTCAGCCGTTGCCGACCCGAGAAAGAGGTTCTATGTAATTCACTACAAACAGTCAACAGGTTTTTGAATTATTGTTGATATCGGATGCAGATACAATGAGTTAACGGTGCAAACCGTTGGTTTAGTTCTTACCGCAACTTGTAGCCCCATGGGCAAACCTTAATACAGATCCCGCATATTAAGCCACTTACGTTTGGTAAATGCTGAAACTCTTCGCTCAGCTTTAAAACACATTTGCTGAAATCTAATGCTTCATCACGGCTTTTGTAATAACCTTCTGTTGAATTGCCTTTGATGGCTCCAGCAGGACACGCTTCTGTACACTTCTTACACCTGCCGCAGCGATTAGCTATAGGAGAGTCAACAGTCAATGGAGCATTCGTCAAGATTGTAACCAACCTTACCCTTGATCCGTATTCAGACGTAATCAAAAGCAGGTTCTTACCTTGCCACCCAAGCCCTGCTATCCGTGCAACAGCTTTATGGCTGATAGCTCCATACCATTTTTCATGATCGATTATCTGAGATGCGGGGATAGGCAAGCTAAGATATCCATCTGACTGAAGTACCTTCGCCCCCTTATACGCTACTTCATCCAATAGTCTGTTCACATTCTGATACATAGAGCTATAAAGTGGTGTCGGCTGATTAATGATAGAATCAAACACAGCTCTCGGGATACGCATTGCAATAGAGACAGCGTGAGTGAATGGTAAAAGCAGATTGTGAGGAATAGTTTTCAAATCGGATAGCGAGTGAACATCTGTAACGCCGACAAGATCAGCTCCTTCTTTCTTTAAATATTCTTTCAACTTCGCAGTATATTCCATTTCAACCTCTTTTTCACTATCGTTTTAATAACTATATACTTCCTACTTATATACATAAGGAATAACCTTCCACACCCACATCGACAGTAACAAGACTCCGCAAAGATTCAACACAAGTCCAAGCACTAACATAGTTCGTAATGAAACCTTTTTCATCTCTCCGTAAGCTAAGCTATTGCAGGGAGTAGCTATTGGAGTCATAAACGCACAGGTCGAAGCTATGGACACCAGTATCATAAGTCCCATAGGATTTGTTCCAAAGGTATTTGCTGCTTGCGCAACCACGGCAAAGAAAGCTGTTGAAACAATAGTATTACTGAATACCTCTGTAAGCAGGATCACGATAGCGCCAGTTATCAGATACAGCATGTATCCGCTATGCCCGTTTATATTCGCCATGGTTAATAAAGCTTTGAACCATACAGCAGCATACACATCAAAATCTAGAAGCTTTACGATTCCGATTACTACTCCTAAGATAACTAAAAAAAGTATACCCCGCTTAGGAACTCCATCTAGCAGACTACTCCATTTCATCAACTGCCCCCTACCCTCAGCATAGACTGCACCTGTACGGACTCTTCCAAAGATCATTTTAAGAAAAATTGCCGTAAAGAAAATAGCAACCAGAGGTTCAAACTTAGCGTAAAAAGCAATGAACTCTCTAAGAACTGAAGTTAACAACCAGAATCCTAAAAAGAATCCGAAAATATTAAGCCCTCGCTTCTGACTAATTGATATAGACTTTACACTGCATTGATTATTTGCAGGGATTATCAATCCACCCTTTGGAAGAGCAAAGCGGACTGTAAACCAAGCAAGAATCAGAAACAATAAAACCAGCGGCACGGCCCATACAAACCAGTTGAAAAAGTTAATCTTTTCCCTGCCGGCGACTTTAAAAAAATCTAAGGCTCCAATAAGCAGCATGTTCGCAGGACTTCCGATAAGCGATCCCATACCACCAATGTTTGCTCCATATATAATAGATAGCGTCAAAGGAGTGGTCATAGATTCAAGTTCCGCGTCTAACTTGCGGATGACAGGAATCATTGCAAGCACAGTTACGGCATTGGGGATGAACATAGACATTCCCGCTGAAACAAATATCAGCGACAAGAAAAGATAGTCAGCTCTACCGCGGCTTAGACTAACCGCCTTACCGGAAAAATATTCTGGCAGCCGGACGGAGGCGATAACTCGATATAAAATATACCCGGTCGCAAAAAGCAAAAACAAAGGACCGCGTTCATATATATATAGTAGGGAAATCATGCGGAAATTTTACCTGTGTAGTAATTATTAGCTGTAACTAAGCGACCGTTAACCATATTCAACATCCTGACAAATATATATATTTTAAATAGAGATTCAACATGAACGATAAACTGATTTCATAAATTGCCCAAATCGTGTTGACTAGTCCAGCTTAAAGCAAATACTACCACTTCAAGAAACTTTAGAAAACTATCTCACTATCAGGAATAATATATGTCAGAATTTGTCCATTTACATGTTCACACCGAATACAGCCTGCTTGACGGAGCAATTCGCATTAAGGATTTATGTCAGCGTGCTAAAGATTTAGGAATGCCTGCTGTTTCCATTACAGACCACGGAACGATGTTCGGAGCCGTGGTATTTTATATGACTGCACTTGAAATGGGCATCAAACCTATTATCGGTTGTGAAGTATATGTGGCCCCTGGTGACATTGATGATGAAGAAGCGCACATAAGAAAAGACCGCAGAGAAAGATATCATCTTATCCTTTTAGCTAAAAATCAACAGGGATATAAAAATCTTATCAAACTTGTATCACTAGGCTACCTTGAAGGATTTCACTACAAACCTCGCGTGAGTAAATATCTGCTCAATAAGTATAGTGAAGGACTTGTATGCCTTTCTGCCTGCCTTGCAGGTGAAGTATCCCAAACACTGATGAATGAAGGGATCGACGCGGGTGTTGAAATGGCGCAGACTTATGCCCAGATTTTCCCCGACAATTTTTATATTGAAATTCAGGCCAACGGGCTTGCTATACAAGAAGATGCCAATAAACTGCTGATTGAGTGTGCCAACCGCACGGGCTTACCTCTGGTTGCCACCAATGACTGCCACTATCTGACCAAAGATGACTACGAAGCTCATGACCTGCTCCTGTGTATTCAGACCCAGACAACTGTGGACGCTGAAAAAAGAATGCGCATGGATACCGATGAACTTTACTTCAAATCCCCTGAAGAATTCGAAGAATATTTCGCAGACGTTCCCGAAGCCATAGCCAACACTCAGCGCATTGCCGAAATGTGCAATCTGGAAATAGAACTCGGCAATTACTACTTTCCAGAATATGAGCTTGCGGAAGGAATGACCATCAATTCTGAATTCGAAAAACTCTGCCGTGACGGTTTGACTAGAAGGCTGTCCAAGCTTCCATACGAAGTTGATGAAAAAAAATATTGGGAAAGACTAGATTACGAACTAGGCATCATTATTGAAATGGGGTTCCCCGCATATTTCCTTATAGTTCAGGACTTCATCAACTGGGCAAAAGACCATAAAATACCGGTCGGCCCCGGGCGTGGTTCTGCAGCAGGTTCCATCGTTGCATGGTCCTTGCGCATCACCAACATCGACCCGCTTCCGTTCGATCTTCTCTTTGAAAGGTTCCTTAACGTCGAACGTATTTCAATGCCTGATATTGACGTTGACTTTTGCGAACGCAGAAGACTTGAAGTCGTAAAATACTGCTCTGAAAAATATGGATGGGACCACGTAGCGCAGATTACCACATTCGGAACCATGAAAGCGAAAGCGGTAATCAAAGACGTTGGCCGCGCCATGGGAATGACCTTTGCCGAGACAGATAAAATTGCAAAGCTTATCCCTGATGATCCTGGGCTACTGGCTAAAATGCTCGGCGTAAATAAAGCTAAAATCAATGTCGAAAATGCGGTCAAAGCGGTTCCTGAGCTTCAAAATATGGCGGACTTCGATCCGAAGATTGCCAAGCTGATAGACATTGCCAAACGCTTGGAAGGGATGTCCCGCCATGCATCAACTCACGCGGCAGGCGTTGTTATTTCAGACAAGCCTATGACGGACTATCTTCCTCTTTATCGAGGTAAAAAAGGCGAAGTTGTTACCCAGTTCGACATGAAAAAGGTTGAAAAGGTCGGCCTTATCAAATTTGACTTTCTTGGCCTTAGAACCATGACAGTTGTTGAAGACTGCCTCGAAGTTATTAAGGAACAGGGCAAAGAAGCGCCGGATTTAGAAAATCTTATTCTGGATGATCAGGCTACTTACGATATTTTCTGCAAAGGTGATACAGACGGAGTCTTTCAGGTTGAATCTTCTGGAATGCGTAAATACCTGCGCATGCTTAAGCCGAACTGCTTTGAAGATATTATCGCGATGCTTGCTTTGTACCGCCCGGGACCACTCGGTTCAGGTATGGTTGATGAATTTATTAAGCGTAAGCACGGTGAAATTGAAGTAAGTTATCTTTACCCGACCCTCGAAGCCAGTTTGGCCCCGACTTACGGCGTTATTGTTTATCAGGAACAGGTTATGGCGGCGGCTATGACTATCGCCAACTATTCACTCGGTGAAGGTGACCTGCTCAGGCGTGCAATGGGTAAAAAAGACCCAGAGGAAATGTCCAAACAGCGGGTTAGATTCTTAGAAGGTGCAAGGGAAAATGAAATCCCTGAAAAAACAGCCAACGCTATTTTTGACCTCATGGAAGAATTTGCGGCTTATGGTTTCAACAAATCACACTCGGCAGCCTACGCACTTATTTCATATTACACAGCCTTCCTTAAGGCACATTTCCCAGTAGAATTCATGGCAGCTCTGATGAGTACTGAAATGAATAATACTGAAAAAACAATCCTGTACATCAACGCCTGCCGTGACCTTGAAGTTACTGTCCGCCAACCGGATATCAACCTTGGTAAGGCAAGATTCTCTGTTCATGAAGGTGATATTATTTACGGAATGGCCGGAATTAAAAACGTCGGTGAAGAAGCTATTGATGAAATTGTTATCGAACGTGAAAAGAACGGACCGTTCACCGGCCTGATTGATTTCTGTTCACGAGTTAACCTGCGCAGAGTTACGAAAAGGGTTATTGAATATCTGATCAGAGCTGGAGCCATGGACAGCCTAGATGTATCACGCGCCGGCCTGATGGCAGGTCTTGATAAGGCAGTTTCATACGGTCAGAGAAAAACCAAAGAAAAAGAATCAGGCATGCTCAACATGCTCGATATGCTCGGAGGTTCCGGTGATGCAGATAGCGAGCCAGTCCCCGTTACTTTTGATGAATTTAACACAGAAGAATGGGGAGACGAGGAAAAGCTTAAGCTTGAAAAAGAAGCTCTCGGATTTTTCTTAACAAGTCACCCCCTGCTGGCCTATCGGCATGAAATGAAACGTCTCGGCATTGTCACCATTGATGAGTGCAAACAAATGAGTAACGGTGCACAGGTAAGACTCGGCATAATAATCCCGTCCTATAAGGAATATGTCACTAAAAAAGGTGACAAAATGGCCTTCTGTCAGATGGAAGATATGACCGGATCAGGTGAGCTGACAATGCTGCCGAACACTTTTGCCGTTGCCGGCCATTTTTTAACGCAGGATCAACCTCTGCTCGTAAAAGGTAAAATAGACCTGCGTGATCAGGAAGACGCCCCCTCAGATGCACCTAAACAGGCTAAAGTTCTGGCAGAAGAAGTAAGTTTACTGTCTAATGCTCAGGCTGGGTGTCAGGAAGCGGTCCCCCTTCCCATTCATGGAGCACACTGTTCAGAAGAAGGGATAGAAGAGCTTAAAGCAATACTTGGCGGATATCCTGGCTCTGCCCCGGTAACGCTGCAATTGTTTCTGCAAGAAGCTGTCTGCTCCTTGCGACTTGGACCATCTTATTCAATAAGACCCAATGGAGACTTTTGGAAAGAATTCAATTCATGGCGCAAAAAAACGGCAATACAGACAAACTAAAACTTTGATCAATATATAGATGGAGACGATAATGAAACAAGGAAAATGGAAGCTTAAAGTAAAAAAAGACTTTGCAGCAGCTCACCAGTTAAGAAACTACAATGGAAAATGCGAAAATATGCATGGTCATAATTTTGGTGTAGAAGTAGAAGTTGAAGGAAGTAAACTTGACCCTAAAGTGGAAATAGTTATGGACTTCAAAGTGCTTAAAAATGAACTCATGGATGTCTTAGAAACACTCGATCATAAAGACCTTAACAAAATCGAATATTTCAAACACAAAAATCCATCTTCGGAAAATCTGGCGCGATATGTATATGAAGAGATGAAAAAAAGAATTGAGACAAACGAGATCAAGCTGGTCTACGCTTCTGTTTCTGAAAATGATTCATCTGTAGCAACATACAGCGAAATTTAATACAATGCGATTAGTTATACAAAGAACCAGTAAAGCTAAAGTTGATGTCGGACCGAATACTGTTGGATCTATAGGTAATGGAATAATGGTGCTGGTGGGATTCGGCAAAGAAGATGATGCAGAGCTTCCAGATTCAAAAGTTTGGAAAACAATCATTAATAAAATGATCGGCCTTAGAATATTTGAAGATGCACAGGGAAAAATGAATCAGTCTCTGGAAGACTTTGGCGGAGACATCTTGCTTGTTTCGCAATTTACACTTTACGCATCATGCCGCAACGGAAGAAGACCCTCTTTTACAGGAGCGGCTGCTCCTGATCTGGCAAAAATACTATTTGAAAAACTTACTGAGGCTGTTAGAGTCAAAGCCCCGGGAAAAGTAGAAACCGGTGAATTCGGAGCTATGATGAACGTAGACTTTGTTAACTGGGGACCTGTTACGATTATTCTGGACTCACGCGACTTCACCTAAAATCTGCTTTTAGCTTGACTTATTTTGCGAAAAAGAGAGGATTAGGGTATTAAATTAGCTACTCATGTCGACAACAATTGCAACACATGATCGGAGCAACGTTTCCGTTCAGTAAGGACATCGGAGCATTCATGCATAGTTTTGTGCTGGAAGCGGTTCCCAACCCTGAAGAAAGTAGAGAAATTGCCAGAAGAGCCGTTCTCATACTTAAAAAATTCATTTTGGATGAAAACATACTTCACGACATAGACTTAGTTTTGACTGAAGCATGCTCCAATGTAGCCAGACACGCTTATGAAAAAATAACTGACTGCAACAAGCTGGAACTTAAAATAGAAATTTTTCCGCCTGATCACGTCATTCTAGAAATTGCGGACTGGGGAAAAGGTCTTTGTTCTGAATCAATTGACTTCACCATGCCTTCACCTGATGCCGTAGGAGGGCGTGGAATGTTTATTATGTCAAAACTGATGGATTCCTTTGAACTTGTTAAAGAAAATGACAAGAACATAATCAGGTTAACTCGCAAAATAGAGGAAAATCAATGGAAGACAAAAGAATAACTATATCAGATGGAGTGATGACTCTAAAATTCGGAAAAGAAATAACGATAGAATCTCTCCAAGGATTTAAAAATAGTGTTGAAGAGAAAAGTAATTCCCCTGAAATTAAAACTGTTATTGCCAACCTTTCTGAAACTCATTTTTTAGACAGCTCAGGGATAGGTTTCCTTGTATCACTGAACTCAAGGTTAAAAAGACTTGATAAAAATATGTACCTCCTGCGTCCAAGTGAGCAGATATGCAAGACCTTAGAACTTGTCAGGCTAATATCTTTTTTTAATCTGATTGATGACGAATTGGAAATATCCTAGTTTTTTAATCCGCTGATGGAATTTGACATGCCAAGACTTAAACATTTCTTTAATCCTGACTTTGATCATGAACACCTAACACCAGCACAAAAAGAAGATGGAAGCGTAGATTTTTATAATATAGGATATGTTCAAAGTGTAGTAAAAGGACAAATACTTGCCCAGTGGGAAGACGATGACAACGGTGAGATTTCAAGTGAGTACAGATCTTACCCTGAAAAAAAATTTCCCAAAGGTCCCAATACAACGAGCAATCCAGAAAATTCTGAACAATTAATTGCGGATCGCAACGGATACGTTTTTTACAATGATGATGGTCTTATCACAGTAAAAGAACTCCTCAACATCAGAGGAAACGCGGGTTTAAAAACTGGTAATATTTTCTTTGTCGGAAATATGGTTGTGCATGGCTCAATCAAATCAGGTCTAGAAATAAGAGCCTATAATATTAACGTAAAAGGCATTATTGAGCAGGCCAATGTCAATGCCGGCGGTTTTTTGAAATGCGATGGAGGCATCAAGGGACACGGGGAAGCCTATATTGAAACAAAAAAAAGTTTAAGGACTAAATTTTGCGAAAATGCTACACTTGTAAGCGGTAAAAATATTATTATTGATAATAGCTGTATGCAAAGTAAAATTTATTGCGAAGGAAAACTAGCTATCAAAGGCAGACTTTGCGGTGGTCCCTGTTACAGCAACCAATACATTTATGTGGAAGAGCAACTAGGCGGAGGCCTGAGCACCCCAGCTCAGTTAATTGTCGGTTACAGCCCGCTTATGCTCTTACAGATAGACAAAATTTCAGAACAAATAGACGAGCTAACTAAGCAGATTACCGGTTATTCAGGTAAGCTTTCAAATGGATCAAGTGCAGCAGTTGAATACAAAGATAAAATTGATAAATGTGAAGTTAAAAGAAGCTACTTGAAGAACAAAAAAAAGCAGTTATGGAATAAACTGGAACAGACTTCAAAATTAGAAACATGTAGGGTAATGGTTCCTGGGATTGTAAAAGTTGGAGTTGAAATCAGTATTGGCCAAGCATTTTTACAGGTAAATGAGCCATTGAAAAATGTCTTCTTCTATTACGAAAACTATCAAATTAAAGTGGGATCTCCCGCGCTAAGAAAATAAACACTTATGGATATTGCAACTCTGATAGGTATTGTCGGCGGATTCGGCCTTATTGTCGCAACCATTATAATGGGTGGTAATGCCGCTGGTTTTATTGATCCTCCTTCTGCTGTTGTCGTTTTCGGCGGAACATTTGCCTCGGTCTTTATCATGTTTCCGATGGCAGTTGTGCTAAAGTCTTTTAAAATAGCTTTAAAAGGATTTTTCGCAAAATCACGCGACCCGAAAGCTATTATAGATCAACTTGTCGCCCTCGCCGAAACTGCACGAAAAGAAAGTCTGGTCGCTTTAGAAAAAGTTGCGATAGATGACCCTTATCTAAAAAAAGGAGTCATTCTCGTAGCCGACGGGACTGATGACAGCATAGTCCGTTCTATTATGGAAATTGAAATTGATTTCATGAAGAAACGACACTTTCAAGGGCAGTCTGTAATGAAAGGTATGGGAGCAATGGCCCCGGCATTCGGGATGATCGGTACTCTGATAGGTCTGGTTAACATGCTTTCCAACCTCAGTGACCCGGACGCGATCGGCCCTGCGATGGCTGTTGCATTACTTACAACTCTTTACGGAGCAGTTCTTGCCAACGTAGTATTTCTTCCTCTCGCCAAAAAACTTGAAGAACGCTCTATTGAAGAATCGCTTTACATGGAGATTATGGTTGAAGGAGTTATCGCTATTCAAAAAGGAGAACATCCTTCTATTGTAAAGGAAAAACTTCAAGCCTTTCTTGCTCCGGTCATGCGCGACGATACAGCCTAAAATAAAGCTCTGCCATGCCGAAAATAGTAATTCTTAAGCCCAAAAACAATGATCCGCCTCCAGAGGAAGGGTTACCACCATGGATGGCCACATTTGCGGACATGGTTACTCTTTTGCTGTGTTTTTTCGTATTGCTATTATCTTTTGCGTCAAATGATGCCGAAAAATTTAAAGAACTTCTCGGATCAGTTCAAGATGCTTTCGGCGTAACAGTTGAACGCCCTGCAGCGGATTTTCTAGCACTGACTCCTTCAGATCTTCAACGCAAAGAAATAAAAATGGACAGCAACGATAAACGGTTGCTTGGACTTGTCCTGCGAATTAAAGCAGTCCTTAATGAAGACTCTTCCACCAGAAAATCTTCAGGAGTAAATGCAGATCGGGACGGAGTTCTGATGAGCACTGAGAGTGCATCGCTTTTCCAGCCCGGAACGGCCACATTAAAACCAGATGCAAAAAAAGTTCTCAACAAAGTAATCAGTATTCTTAAAGAGAATAATTACAATCTGGTTGTCAGAGGCCACACTGACAATTCTGAAACAGGATCAAAAAAATTTCCGACCAGCTGGGAACTTTCCTCTGCAAGAGCAGCTAGAGCTTTACGCTACATTGCTGAGCATGGGGATATCTCAACCAAAAGACTGAAGGCTGTAGGATATGCAGACACCCAGCCACTTGTAAAAAACGATACTCCTGCCAACAGAGAAAAAAATAGGAGGATTGAGTTTTTCTATCACAAACCTGCGGAGGATTCATGGTAGGACTTTTAAATGATTAACACTTACTCCGCACGTATCGTCACAAAAGATGCTGATCTACAAGACATATGCATTTCAACAGATAATAAAACCAAACACATGTGGGGAAAATTCGGGCCGAAGAATGAGGCAAAGCTAGCCTCAGAAATCACCACACAAAGAATGCCCCTTCTCATAGGATCAGGACTCGGAATTGCTGCGCAAATTTTACTTAAGCAAACGAATCGCCCACTGCTCATACTTGACTGCGAAGAACCTATTCTAGCTGTCACTAATTTAAAACGAAAATTTCAAGATCATCTAAATATCTGCTGGATAAACACTTCTTCTCCTGCCAACGCGGCCAAACACATTTTAGAACTCAAACGGCAATACAAACTTGATATTCAGCTGTTAACAATCCCTTTTTACCTCAGACTTTCACCGTTTTATGCCGAAGTAATACGGCTCATTAAGTCAGATTCAACAACTAAATCAAAATATCCCTCGTGGCCTAAATTTCAATCAGAAAATCCGCGAATACTTCTCCTGACAAGCCAATATTTTTTGATGGGGGAAATTGTAGCTGCATGCGAAAGACAATCCATTCCCCATATGTTCATAAATATGGACGCCAAAGAGATGGATATCGAAACCTTTGTCTCAAGAATCTCTTCCGCACTTAATATTTTCAGACCAGACTTTGTACTGACTGTTAACCACTTAGGGGTTGACCAGGAAGGGATCTTAAATAGCTTACTTCACAAATTCAATATTCCTTTAGCCTCATGGTTTGTCGATAACCCTATGCTGCTGCTTCCGCTGTACAAAACACAGGCTGACAGCAATACCTCCATATTTACATGGGATGCAGACCGCATGGATTCTCTTAAGAATATGGGATTTAAAAATATATTTCACCTTCCGCTTGGAACAGATCAAACCCGCTTCAAGCCAACTCGCGGATGCAGTGAAACCGAGTGGGCCAGAAATATCTCTTTTGTAGGCAATTCAATGGTCCATAAAACAGCTCGTCGACTTGAAGCCGCAAAGCTTAACGATCCTTTAAAACTTCGCTGGAAAGAAATTGCACATGAATTCGCAAATAAATCCGAGCCATCAGTTTTTAATTACTTAAAAACTGATTTTCCAGAACTTCTCCAGAGCTATGAAGAGCTGGACTCACCACATCGAAAACTTGCTTTTGAAACGCTTATTATCTGGCAGGCAACACTTGAATATCGTCTGGAATGTGTAAAGCAGACACTAAAGTATTCACCTATGATAGTAGGAGACAATGGCTGGAATGAACTGCTTAAAAACGAAAGCACATGGGAATACCATTCAGAACTTTCATACTATGAAGATCTTCCACGCTTTTACCCGTGTTCAAAAATAAATTTCAACTGCACAAGCCAGCAGATGAAAGGGGCTGTGAATCAAAGGGTCTTTGATGTTCCCGCGTGTAACGGGTTTATTCTGACAGATCATAGATACCAGATGGAAAATTTATTTGAACCGGAAAAAGAAATAGCAATATACTATAGCTTAGAAGAAATACCTGAATTGATAGAAAAATACTCTGCGCAACCGGGCTTGCGAAGTCAAATAATAAAAGCAGCACGAAAAAGAATTATGGCTGAACATACATATGAATGCCGTATTAAAACCCTGATTAAATGCATGCGCGATGCACACTCCTGATTAAACAAAAGCCCTTGAACTTTGTTCAAGGGCTTAATCAACTTTCTTATTCATAAATCAGCATAAACTAATCGTCCTTATGCTTTGGCCTGTCTTCTAATGTGCACTGCTCACCACGGCAGCCGCCAGAGGGTTGTCAGGGCTTAACTCCAAGCTTAGGCAACACCACCTTAAGCAAAATAAATACACCTGCAAAAATTCCGGCAAGAGCTAGTAAATTCGACATATCAGACCTCACTAGATTGTTTCTGGTTCACTTAACAAATAACTATCATATAGATAAAGTCAATTGCAAACACAAAAAACAACTTTGATATCTGATATTATCTTAATACTTCAATTCAACAAAAAAAGAAAATGTAGATCCCTCACCGACGATGCTCTCGGCAGAGAGCTTCCCCCCCATCATCTCAACTAACTTGCGGGAAATAGGCAGCCCCAACCCCGTTCCTCCGTACTTACGCGAAATTGATGAATCAGCTTGGGTAAAACTCTCAAAAATAGCATTTATCTTATCCGCAGGTATTCCAATACCTGTATCTGAAACAGAAAAAACAATATTTCCGTCTTCAGCGACGGCAACCCTGACATCAACAACGCCTTTTCCTGCAAATTTTATGGAATTACTTATCAAATTAGTTAAAACCTGCCTAATCCTAGTAGGATCACCGGTTACTATTTCCGGTACTTCATTTTCTATATTACAAAGAATCTCGAGTCCCTTTTTGCTTGCCTCAACGTTAAGTACCGAAACAACTCTTTCGATCATTTCACGGAGTATAAATTGGTATTTCTCAATTTCTAAATGTCCAGCTTCTATTTTAGAAATTTCCAGAACATCATTAATAATCTCAAGCAACGATTCTCCGGCAGTACCGGCGACATCCAAAAAATACTTTTGCTCACTATCAAGATTTGTCTCTTTAAGCAGCTCAACCATTCCGAGAATTGAATGCATAGGTGTACGAATTTCATGACTCATATTTGCTAAAAATTCACTTTTAACTCTATTTGCAACTTCCGCACGCTCTTTTTCTTCATGCACAAGCCCTAATGTTCCATTAATTGAATCGGAAAGAGCTGTCAGTTCGTCATTACCACTTAACATAATCTGCAGGCTTTCTTTTTTCCCGCTTAAATTGGAATCCCTCACTCTTGTTCCATCAAGCTGATCTTTTAGCTTCGCAACCCGAGATACAAAAAAAAGATTTACAAAAAAATAAGTACATAATCCAATGCAAAACAACACAGCCATAAAATAAAAGGAAAGACCCGATTTCATGGAACTACTCATGACATTAAAGTCGTTTTGAGCTTTCATTTTGATCAAAGCTAAAGGGTTACCAAAAACATCTTTAAGAACCTTATACCCTATAAGTGAATCTCCACGAATACCTGAATGCTCAAAAAAGATATCTTTTACACCCTTACTTCTCAACTGTGTTACTGAAAGATCCATGCGAAGAGCTTTTCCTAACTCAGTAATATCATTATCACCAAAAAAACGCCCCATAACTAAAGTGCCATGAGGATCCTTATTTTTTAAGCTATTAAATATTTTTTGAGCCGAAAGCATCACTATGGAGTGAGAAATTCTTATAAGACCGGATTTTCCTTCAGGGCCGATTGACTTAACTAAGCTATTCCCATTGCAACCATTGAGTAAAAAACATTCTAAAATAGGATGATTGGTTTCCGGGAAATATGATTCAAATATTTTCCCATTGTTATCGATGAATAAAATGAAATCTAAATTAAAGGTTTTGAACATTTCAGGAACAAAATGTGAGTGAATAAACTTCTTATTATGGTCAAGCATGAAGCTATACGAATCATCCTGCCACGCCCAATTACGACAAAGGTGACTTAAGTCCTCTGTAGATTTTGAAATTGCATATGAAATACGTTCAAAATTATTCTTAGCCAAAGATTTTTCAACCAAATAAGAATTCTGCTTCATAAATTGAGTAATTCCACTCAGTGTTGCTGCCAACATAGCTGCACACATAATTAAAACACCCACAATTGTCTTTGTCTTTAAGCTGATTCTCATAGCTTCCAACTCCTTAGAGCATAAATCATTACTACTTAAACACTAACTATGCAAAAAAAAAGAAACCGGATAAAATCCGGTTTCTTTAATAACTGCATTATGTTGTGTAGCTAATTTAGATTACATCCCAAACAGGGCCATGAGGAGTATCTTTAACTTCTACCCCAAGCTCTAAAAGAGCATCTCTGATTCTATCAGATTCAGCAAAATCTTTATTTTTTCTAGCTTCTTGACGTGCTGTTACAAGCTCATCAACTTTAGCAACTTCGATTCCTTTACGCTCAAGCATGCAAAGTTTAAGATCAGCTAAAAAGGTCTGAGGCTTTTCAGTGAAAACACCTAAAACACCGCCCCATTTTTTCATATCAGCAAGAATACGAATCCAAGCGTCGCGTCCGCCTTCACTTTTGCGCCAAGCTTTGTCTTCAGCGATGCGTCCGGCAAGACGAATGATGGTGAAAATATGTCCCATTGCTCCAGCAGTGTTCACATCATCTTCCATTGCAGCATCCCAGCCCTTTTCTGCATCTTCAAGCTCAGTCAGCACTTCAGCAGGTAATGCAGCTTTTGACCACTTATCCTTCTTAAGAGCTTCTTCCATTTGCTCCATAGCTGCGTATACGCGGCGAATACCTTTCTCTGCTTCTTCAAGAGCTTCAAATGAGAAATCAAGAGGGCTGCGGTAATGCATAGTCAGCAGGAAATAACGAAGCGATTCAGGCAGGAATTTAGCAATAATATCTCTGATAGTAAAAAAGTTACCGAGAGATTTTGACATCTTTTCAGAATTAATCTGCACAAATCCATTGTGAACCCAAAAACGAGCCATTTCCTTTCCGGTTGCGGCTTCACTCTGAGCAATTTCATTTTCATGATGCGGAAAGCTTAAGTCCTGGCCGCCACCATGAATATCGAACGGAAGTGATAAATATTTTTCGCTCATTGCTGAACATTCGAGATGCCAGCCCGGGCGGCCCTGCCCCCAAGGACTTTCCCATGAAGGTTCACCTGGTTTTGCAGCTTTCCACAGAGCAAAATCAAGAGGATCTTCTTTTTCTTCACCAGGCTTAATGCGTGCTCCTGACTGCAAATCTTCGATATTTCTACCGGAAAGTTTGCCATAACCTTCGAAAGAACGGACTTTAAAATAAACATCTCCGGAAGAAGTTGAGTAAGCATGCCCTTTATCAATAAGAGTCTGAGTCAGTTCCAGCATTTCTGGAATATGCTCAGTACATTTAGGCTCAATATCAGCGCGAAGAATGTTCAGCTTATCCATATCCACATAAAACTCACCGATAAACTTTTCAGCAAGATCTGCAGCTGAAACACCTGATTCATTTGCGCGGTTAATTATTTTATCATCAATATCAGTAAAATTACGTACAAATGTAACATCATACCCTTTGTAACGCAGGTATCTTACTAAAACGTCGAAAACAACTGAGGAGCGAGCATGCCCGATATGACAAAGATCATAAGCAGTGATACCGCAAGCATACAAACTGACCTTATTGCCATTTAAAGGAACAAATTCCTCTTTCTTACGTTCAAGTGTATTATATAGGCGCATAGCCACTCCTTGTTCTCTTTGCTAGTCCTGAAAATTCAATCTAATTTCCAATTATTTATAAATCAAAACCATCTAAAAACTTATCAATTTTTCTGTGCAGTGCAATTGCTTGACGCGGTTATTCCGTACAAACTGAGTAAATGTTCAAAGCTGTTACCCATAAAAGCATAAAGAAGGGGAACAGGTTTAGCAGGCTCAACGCGTAAAACAAAATATTCCGGTTTCGCTATAAACTTCATAAGCTCACCATAAAAATCTTCAGCATAACCGTTCCCAGTACTTCTGGATTTTTGCATTTTAAGTTGAAGATCTTCAAGCACCCCTTTGCTATAGTCATTCAAGCTGACTTTAGCTGAAGAAGCAGACGACTTAATCATTTTGGAAATAAGAGAATTATCACGCAGAACAATTCCGCCATCTAAAACCTTAACTCCGATTAAACCGCTTATTCCAGGTCTCTCGAGCTTAACATTTTCAAGATCAAAATCTATATTCAACTCGCAAAAATTCTCACCGTTAAAGTGCAAGTCATGCACTGACAACCGTTTAGCTTTATCCTCATATATGTAGTCAGCCGAGAGGTCAAAAAGCAATTCATTGTAACCCATCTTACGAAAGTCACGAGTTAAAGTTCCCATATTCATAAAATCAACAGGAACGCGCACCCCTTGAGCCTTGCCTTTAAAAAAGTATGGAAACCTATGTTTATCGTCAAACTTTTTTACCGAAATAACTTTTGCCGAGCAAGTTCCGCCGATAGCAAAGTCGCAACGAACATTCCAGACTTTTATGCTACGGTCAAATGGGTTTATCATAGCACGATCAAAATCAATATTTGCAATATCAGAATATCTAGCTGTAACCTCTCGGACTTTTTGAGCAGAGTAATATTGAAGCGTATAATATCCTGCAAATCCGGCAATAATAATTATCGCCAGAATCAGAGTGAAAGCTTTCAAAAACTTATTTGTACGCTTTTCACTCATAATCTCAGCCTTTAATAATCTTCTTCAAACCGGTCACGGCCGCTACAGCTTTAATACCTTTTTTTTCACCGGTAAAACCGAGTTTTTCTTCGGTAGTTGCTTTTACATTAATCTGCGATTTATCAAGTCCCATTAGTGACGCGATATTTTTTTGAATAAGGTTGCGATGAGGAGAAAGTTTCGGAATCTGAGCAATGACGGTCAAATCAACATGAACAATATCAACTCCAGCTTCGTCAGCCTTTGCCAAAACTTCAGTGAGGATTATACCGCTGGACATATTTTCGCAGGCCGCACTTGTATCAGGAAAATGAAATCCGATATCACCGCCAGCGAAAAGTCCGAGAATTGCATCAGCCAAGGCATGCAAAAGGACATCACCATCTGAGTGCGCAACGACCTCCGGACCTCCAGGGATAGGCACGCCGCCGAGAACCATCGGTCGTCCGGGACCATATCTGTGCACATCGTATCCCCAGCCGACGCAGGGAACTGGTGGTATTTTTTCTTCAAGTCTTTTCAAATCATCTGGATTTGTAATCTTCACGTTTGACTCCTCTCCTTCACAAATACGAACTTTGGTTCCGGCTGTTTCAGCGTCTTCTGATTGGCTGCCGAGCATTTCAACCATAGACGCGTCATCCGTTACATCCCACTCTTTTTCATCCGCCATTTTATGCGCGGCTATAAGAACAGGTAAAGAAAAGCCCTGCGGTGTCTGAACAGCGCGAAGGTTTGATCTAACCAAAGTTTGCTTAACGGTCTCACCGTCTATTTCTTTAATTGTATCAGTTACTTCAACGGCGGGAACAACAGCTTGAACACCGCTTTTAAGCATATCTATAATATTAGAAGTAAGAGGACCTGAGGCAAAAGGACGAGCAGAGTCATGAACCAGAACATATTCACACTTAGAAGGTAAAGCGCTGAGTCCGTTAAAAACAGAATCCTGACGCCTTACTCCTCCGGCTACAACTTTAAATGGCAGCCCGAGTGAATCCGATCCGTCAAATCCGGATACAACTGCTTTCATTTCTTCAACCTGGTCAGGAGGAAAAACAAAAACAAGCCCTGAAATACGAGGTGTATTTGAAAAAGTAATGGCAGAATGCCAGAAGAGCGGAAAGCCCTTCCATAAAAGAAATTGTTTTTTTACCCCGCCAACAGATGCGGCAAGGCGTGTGCCGCTGCCTGCAGCTAGTATAACAGCCCAGACTTCACCGGATTTACTCATATAATTCTCCCTTAACCACACTCTTCCCACGACCGTAGGAAAAAATCAAATATGGTCAAGGGAAGACTCAAAAAAAGATGGAGTCGGACTGTAAGCCGGGTTTTGTTCCCGTAAAACGGGATAATCATCATTCCTCTAGGGCGTATGTTACCATACACCTCAAGCAACCTACCCGAAAGCTTCAGCCGGGCCGGCCTCAAACGCTTTTCTATTTGGTCTTGCTCCGGACGGGGTTTACCTAGCCGGTCATGTCACCATGGCCGCTGGTGGGCTCTTACTCCACCGTTTCACCCTTACTCCGGTGTAAAAACACCGGGGCGGTCTGTTTTCTGTGGCACTTTCCCGGAATCACTTCCGCTGGGAGTTACCCAGCGCCCTGCCCTACGGAGCCCGGACTTTCCTCCCCGGTATTAACCGCGGCGATGATCTGTCCAACTCCATCAAAAAAAAGGGGAGTAAAACTCCCCTAAACTTTATTTAACTTTCAAAATCTTAATTTTATTTTTCCGCAGCAGCTTTTTTAGGTTTTGCAGCTTTTTTAGGCTTTGCAGCTTTTTTAGGCTTTGCTACTTCCGGCTCTGGTTCACTAGGCAGCCAATAAGTAAGACGCTGACAATTAGGACAGCTGATAATCTGTTTTCCTTCCTGCAGGCTGTTGTAAACCTGTGGAGGGATCATAATATTACAACCGGTACAAAAGGAATCAATAACAGGTACAATTACCGGATGAGCTAAACGTGAGCGGATAAATTCATATCTGCCGAGAATCGGAGCAGGAACAACCTGTCCGCACTTATTTCTCTGCCTATTAAGTTTATCAAGCTTAGTTTGAGCGCCTGCAAGTTTAGTTTTAAGTCCAACACGTTTTTCTGCAAGCTCTTCATTCAGAGCTTCGATTTTTGCATTGTTCTCAATAAACATGTCGTTCTGCCGAGTAACTTCTTCCAGAACAGTTATTTTTTCTTCTTCGCGCAGTCTGTTGAGCTTTTCAAGGCTATCCATTTCACGCATCATTGCATGATATTCTTTAGTTGTGCCAACCAGCATCAACTTGCTTTTGCTCTTTTTAACTTTTACGCCATCATCTTCGATTTCAAGTTCGAGCTTTTTCTGCTGCTCTTTCAGGTGGGCAAGTTTCTCTTCAAGCTGTTCTTTACGCTTTTCCAGCGCAGCATGGCGAGATTCTAGAGCTGCCACATCCTTGGGAGCCTGGTCGATTTCTGCTTCAAGAAGAAGGATCTCATCATCAACCTTTTGCAAAACTACAAGCTGTTCTACCTGTTTTTCATACATTATGGGTCCCCTTTTGCGAATGATTCATACAAATCTACGCTACATCGATGTTCGGAAACTAATGAGCAGTCTATGCCCGCCTGTCCCGTAATAAAAACACATTTAAAACTTCGTAAGGCCTATACGAAGCCCTAACTTTCTCTAGAGTTATAAAAGTCCTGCTTAGGACTTACAGACACCCTTCCCTTGCACATAATAGGCAAAAGGATTGTGTCCAGCAAAAAATTTTACTTCAACACCGTCTTCCAGATTCTGCTCTAAAACAACAGAGAAGCGGCGCATCATCTCCTCTTCAAGAGAAAAATGCCCGACATCCAGAACGGCTCCGACACTTTCTTGCGCCGAATGATATTTAACATCGCCGGTGATAAAAACATCCGCACCCTGTGCAAAAGCTTTATCTATAAGCGATGACCCTGACCCCGGGCACATGGCAACTCTTTTTACTTTTTCAGGAGCCGGTCCGCTAACAGCAATAACCTCACACCCTGTAGCACGAGCTACCCGTTCTACAAAATTTTCAAGAGAAAGAACAGATTCCAAGTTGCCTATGCAGCCGTATCCGAGGCTTTCCCCCGCATCATTTTCTGCAACGACATCAAGGGCCTTAAGCCCCTGAAGCTTAAGCTCACGCCCGAGCCACGAGACAACTCCATTGAACTGCACATCAAGCGATGTGTGAGCAGCACAAAGAGTTACATCTGCACTAAGAACCTGTTTCATTACATCCCGAAACCAACCAAGCTTCGCAGGAAGTTTTTGATCGATAGCCAGTGGATGGTGAGTCAGAATAAAATCTGCGCCCCAATCCAAGGCACTGGAAATTACGTGCGGTAATGGATCAAGAGCCACTGCCACTTTTTTAATTTCTCTTTCAGGACCGGCAATCTGCACACCGCAGTTATCCCACGAGGCAGCATAGCCTGATGGTGCAAACGTTTCAACAAGACTGATTACATTCGATGTTTTCATAAAAATCACCGTACACTCTCGCGCCGTTACTGACAAATCCACTTGTAAAACAAAAAAGTCTTCCCACCTGCTAATACCACAAAATATCAATTTCGAAGAAAAGAAGATGCTCCCGCGGGGCTACCCCCTGGGAGCACATAATCTTTCTTAAATAGAAAGTCGTAAAATTCTGGATAGTTTTTGAAATGCATCCATATGATATTTTGGTGGTGGGCCAACCAGGACTTGAACCTGGGACCATCCGGTTATGAGCCGGGGGCTCTACCAACTGAGCTATTGGCCCTTTTTACCTGCGAGGCGAGCTAAATAGCCCAACTCAGACAACCTTGTCAAGTGTTCTAAAATATTTAGCTGAAAAAACTTTAATAAATACCTAACACAATTACTCAAAGAGTTAAACAAGATACTTATTACTCGATCTCGTTATCCCTGATAAACCGGATAACGGAAGTAGTGGAATACCCGGGCAGCAACGCAAGACTGAGTACAACTCCGCCGAGCCCTTCAACTACGTCCCGTCCCACTATGTTATCAATAGTCCAGTCACCGCCTTTAACAAGCACATCCGGCTGTACTTTTTTAATCAATTCATAAGGTGTATCTTCATCAAAAAATATGACAAAATCAATACTGGCAAGCCCTGCCAAGACAAACGCTCTTTGTTGTTGCGAAATAACAGGTCTTTTTTCCCCTTTAATGGAACGTACAGATTTATCACTGTTCAACCCTAATACTAGAACATCTCCCTGCTCTTTAGCACGCGCAAGCAAGTCGACATGCCCGGCATGGAGGATATCAAAGCACCCGTTGGTAAAAACTATTTTTTTTCCAGCAACGTCTGCTCTTATACTTTCAAATTCATCAGCAAAAAGTATTTTGGGGCTGTTAAGATCAATATTTAATTTTTCGGGCAAATCCATCTCTCCGATATTTTCTACTTTATGGCTACTTTTTAGGCGATAAATTCTCAGAAGATCCAAGAACTATCAGCTCCACCCAGTCGAGGGCAAAGTCCAGACACTTTTCTTCATCACTGAGGATAGCGGTCTGTCTTTCATCAGAAATTTCAAGTCTTGCAAAGACATTCATATCTTTAATAAAGTTAGTAAAGTTATCTACTTGATACAGAGCAAGGAAAACCATATTCAATTTTCTTTCATCAAGAACAACTCCAGCCTTGCGGGCGCGAGTCATAAGACGCATGTAACGGTCATTAACTTCGTTGTATTCTTCAAGTCCCTGATCTTTCAGCCACTCATCGCTGGTCCATTCTTTTTCTTCCTCAAAACCACGACAGTGACGCTCCTGCACTATAAAAAACTGTTCTACCATTTTGCCATCTTCACCGACTCTGGACGCTCTGCCAAGCGGGTAAGTGCGGCACGCTCCGGGTCTGTTCGTATAAACAGAACATCCCTCATCACGCACAAAAGGACAGCTACGCTTTGAGTTATCAAGCATGCGGAGTTTGGTCATCGGAAAACCGATGTTAGGAGTACGTGTAATATCTGCGTGGTTATGAATAAATTTTTTGCTGTCGTACCCAAGTTCCTTACGTAGTCTAAGAACATCATAGGGAGTGAGCATAAGATTCAGATCACCACAACAAGCGTTAAAACAGGAAATTCCGGGATGACATGAAAAAGCAAAAGTTTTTCCAGCTTCGAGTTCAGGCAGATTATTCAAAAATTCTTCGGTTTGATCGTGTTCAGACATTATTCCTCCATATCCTATTTGGGCAACTGACTTTCAAAAAAGCCATTATCTGCCAGATATTTAATCTTTTTCTTAAGGTCGAGCTGAAGAAATTTTTCTTCGTCAGCCATAATTTTTAATATTTCACTACGTGGATGCATGGCCTGCATTTTATATTTATTCCCCAAAGCGTTTCCTTCATGCGTAACTGAAATACGACTTGCCGCGCCGGTGTTCTTACGATGAAATATCCGAAGATGCCCTTGATACACTGCAAACTCACCTTTAAGGCTGTTTCGAAGGTCGTGCTCCATGTCATCATACTGAGATGGAGAAAGGAACAGGGAAAACCCTCCGTTGTCAAGAAGCTTCTCTGTTCTGAACATATGACAACACCCTGTTACAGACGCGCAAGGGCGCATGTAATCAAAATATCCGCTATCCAGCACCTGATGGTGAAGATCAGAAACTTTAAACGGATTCGGAGCAATTTTAGTCAAATCAACTTCCGGCCCGTCACCTTCTTCTCCAGACGGTTGAACAAGGTGTAGATCTACCGACTGCATTACCGCAGGTGAACTGTAATCAACGACCTTACAACCCCATGCTCCGGCATCAGGATATTCCGCAGCAGCAGCTCCAAACCGCAACAGCCAATCCGGAAAAACTTCTACATCATCGTCAAGATAGATTGCAAAACCACAGGCTTTGACTTCCGGCAAATTCATCAGCCAGTTCCGCGCAGCTGCGGCTCCGATATTGACAGGTAAGTTAATACGAACCATGCGATCCTCGAACTCATCTTTCCAGCGATCAAGAACTTCGGCAGTTGAATCACTTGAACCGTTATCAAGCACAAAAATTTTCGCACCACCTAATTCAGAACGATGCAACGATCCAAGAGTGGCATCAAGTTCATCAAATTTATTGTAGGAATATAACAATATTGCAACTTTCCCTAACAGGGGAGTTTTCTTACTGTCTAAGTCGCAAACTATATCATAAAGACGTAAAGTTTCTGTGCTTCTCCACGGCTGAGTCTGAACAGAAGCAGATAAGATATTTACTGCAGATTCACGGTCATCAAATTCTAAAAAAATTGAAGCCGCTAAATTTGCAAAATTTGCAAACCCAAAAGCTTCAGAAGCGGCATTGAGGAATTTAAAGGATTCTGCATTATCTCCTGACATAAAATAAAAAAAGGCTTTGGCCCCGTTAACAGCGGGAAAAAGTTCAGGACTCAATTCTGCGGAAAGCAACTTTATGCCGAAATCAAAATCTGAATTAGCTCCGGCGTAGATAAGCCCCTGCTGAATCCAAAATAAATTTTCCGGTTCTTTTTCAATACAGGAAAGAATATATGACCTTATTTTCAAGTTATCTCTTTTGGAGATAATGCGTAAAAAATAAGAAATGTTCTTCGGACGCGCCCAATTTTCAGCAACAAATGAAATACACTTTACGACAGCCGAAGGAAAAAAAGAAACAAGAGCTTCAATATTTAAAAGCTGACGTGCCGTATTACCATCAAGAGGATTGGCCGTATATGCGGCCAGCAACAATTCAACCGCAAGTTGCGGAGTTGACTCCAGACAGCGTTTCCCAGTTTCTAATAAATGCTTTCCGCCTACGGAACCTAAAAGCAATTTAGCCCGTACTGAACTATCTATCTCAGACCAATAATTTTCTATAGAAGATGCTTCCATTACGATGCCACTCCTTACTTAATTAGAACTACTCAATGGTAATCTTAAAGGCATATAGCACGCATCAAAAAAGTATCAAAGCAACTGAAAAGCAAAGCTAATTTTCCATAAAAGCGTCAATTTCAAGCGGTCCAATTTTTGGATCATCTTTAGTATAGGAACTATAAACACCGAGCAAGGCTCGAGATTTAGCAGGAGTACTCATAAGGTTTCGGACAATTTTAAGATTGAACCTGCCCATGTTCCTGCGAAGTTCACCATCATCTATCAATTTTTTAATCGCTGATGAAATAGCGCAAACATCCTCAACAGGACACATAAAACCGTTCACCCCGTCACGGATAAGTTCGGAAGTTCCTCCGGCATCGGTACATACAGCGGCAAGCCCCGCATCAAAAGCTTCAATAAGAGTATTCGGCATTGATTCCTGACGGGAACTCATGACGTAAATGTGGGAAGTCGCAAGTAAGCGCACAGTTTCAGCGTGACTGACATAACCGGGGCTTTCAATGCGTTCAAGCGTAGAAGCGGATGCAATATCTTTATAAACAGAAATATCTTTCAACCCTACAGCTATAAAACGAACGCCTTCACACGGATCCTTTGAGAGCAGATCTTCAACAGCTTTTATAAAAAGATCAGGCCCTTTTGCATGCCCTGAATTACCTACATAGATAACTGAGGTTGCAACAGAGCGACGCGGCTTGCGTCCGCTTCCGACAAAAGAGTTATATACAACATGCGCCCTTTTGGCAGGAACTCCATGCTTCAACAACACATTACGACACTTAAGAGAATTACAAATATATCCGTCGCCTATCAGCGCAAATAAAGGGGCAAGTGGATTCGGTTTATAAATTACGCCGCGGTTGAAAAAGACCTTAAACTTTTTACCGCCAAGCAATGATAAACCTTTTGCAAGACATGCAATTTTAACAGACCTGTTGTGATAAGTATGAACCACATCTATCTGTTTTTCGTTAATAAGATCTGCTAAAAATCCTGACGCTTTAAATATATTTTTGAAACTGTCTAAAACAACAACTTCTACTCCGATTTCTTCCAGTTCAGGAATCAGCCCTGAAGCAGGCGGCACCACAGCGACAACACCTACACCTGACAAGCGCATTGCCTTGGCACTGTTAATAAGCTGCCTGCTGCCGCCGGAAAGTTTTTCCGTGTCAGTAATATATAAAACTTTACCTATATCATTTTTTTTGCCGAAAAATTTAAAACAACTTACAGCAACAGCTTCATGAGAATACATGGAAAGACGCTTACGAATCCACGCAGCATCCTTGCTGGATCCGACACCAATGCGATGAATACGCATAGGATCAGTTCCAAACATATTAGCGGACCGTTCCAAGGTGAAAGTTCCATCAAAACCACAAGCAGCAGCTTCTTCTAAAGAAATAGAATCGAAATGTCCCCAAGGCCAGCAGAAGAATTGACGCTCTGCCCCGTTAATTTCTTTGATTTTTTCCATGCAACGGCTGAAATCTTCACGGCAGAATTGTCTTCTTTCCTCATCTGTGCGCCTTTTGAAAAAGACACGTCCTTTACGGAAGACCGGCCAGAAGCCATTGTAGGCGAAGCTGCTTCCATTATCAAAAACAGGAAGCTTTGAATTTAATCTGCGATAGATTCCCCATGTAGACCAATGGGATTCGGTAGAATAATCACCGCGAAATCTTAAATCTTTAAAGCATCCCTGATGGCGACATGTGTGAGCATAAACCTCCATACCCTTGTCATGAACAAGAGACTTGAGTTCAGCTTCATTCATAAATTGTGAGGTGTCGTTTTCGGATAAGGCTTTAATAAAGGCTTCACGCATGGGCAGCATTTCAGGAACATCAGCTTTCGAGCGGATCTCTCCCTGCCCGATAAAATCGCGAACAGCAAAGAAAACGCCTGTCATCCCGCGCTCTTCAAGCATAGGGACAACGTTTAGCCAATTGCTGATATGACAATCATCAAAGGTAAGAACTACATATTTTGCATCAAGCTTACGCCTGCCCAGACAAATGTCGTACAGGTGATTCGCGCTGATAGTTTTAAATCCCATATCGACTATCGCATCAAGATGGGCAGCAAAGGTTTCAGGTGAATGACCGTCTTCTTCGCAGACGGCATGATAACAAAAAACAGGAACACTCTTACCAAACATGAGACTCTCCGGACGCTTCAATTAAGAAACCCTCCCCGTGTACAACACGCACACGGGGAAGGAAGTCAATTACATCTGCAACCGGAAGGTGTCCGTTGACAACTTCCGTTCAAGGCGTCTTGCCACGATGCTCATCATGTAGCAACAAATAAAATATAATGCTGCAACGGTAGTGTAGATTTCAAAAGGATAAATCATAAGTCTGTTATTGAGGCCCTGAGCGACAAATGTCAGCTCTAGAACACCGATAACAAAGGCAAGTGAAGAGTCTTTAAAGATAGCGATGAACTGTCCGACAATAGCAGGAAGCATCTGCTTCAAAGCTTGTGGAAGAATAATTTTACGCATGGTCTGAAGATAAGTCATCCCTGTGCTCATAGCTGCTTCAAACTGTCCGGCAGGAATATTCTGAATACCACTTCGTACAATTTCCGCAAGATACGCTCCGGTAAAAACAGTCAGAGCAATAGTCGCACTCCAGAAAACATTCAAAAATGCTCCGGTCAAAATTGGAATGAAGAAATAAATCCAGAAGATAACCATGATCAGAGGATTACCGCGGATAAGCTCAATGTAAAGAGTACTGGGAATTAGGAACAGCTTATTCTTGGATGTTCTGCCCACTCCGACAACAAGCCCTATAAAGAAGCTTGCCGAAATAGCTATGACTGACATTAGAATAGAGAATGACAGCCCGCCAAGCCCCCATAAGATTTCATTAGGACTGCCGTTAGGAAATCTCCAGTAAATGAGCGTTCCAATATTATCCCAAATAACCTGAAAATTAAATCTGGATAACCCTATTCCAGCCATAACAATTATTGATAAGAAGAAGGCAATAAAAACAGTTTTCCAAATCAGAGTGAAAATTTTTGTAACTTTCTCAAGGAGAGCCTTTCTGGCGGCCTGAGCACTTGTCAAATTAAAGCCGTCTGTTTTTCTGCGAAAACAACAACCTAGAAGAGTAGAGATAGCAGCAAGAGGAGTAAGAACAGGCCAGAAAACGATATCAGCAATTGTGTGACCAATTGTTCTGCTCTTCTTAGGAATAATCTGAAGTTTTAAATTTACCAGATTCAAAATTCCGGCAATAATAAGCGAAAGTGAAAGATATATAATTGTTGCAGCGGTTGTGGCTTCAAAGCCTTTAAATGTAAGCGATTCAATCTGCTGCGAAGCCCAGCAAAGCTCGGAAACACCAACAACCATGGCCAGTGAAGAGTTCTTCATATTATTCAGGAATTCACTGCCGAGCGGTGGAATAATAGCCCTGAAAGCAAGAGGCAGAACGATTTTGCTCAAGGTCTGAAATGGAGAAAGACCAGATGAATATGAAGCTTCCAAAAGACCTTTTGGAATAGACTGAATACCCGCGCGGATAACCTCAGCCATGAATGCACTGGTGTAAATACCGAGAGCGAGAGTAGCCGCAACCATTTCATAGTTATAATCAAAAAGAGCATTACGCACCCCTTCCGGCAGCCCCATCGGAAGTGCAAAATACCAAAAGAAAAGTTGGATCAGAAGCGGCGTATTTCTGAAAAATTCAACATATGCGGAAGAGAACCAATTAACAGGCTTAAACTGCGACAACCGTCCTAAACCAAACAGAATCCCAAGTCCCAGAGCAATTCCTGAACTAAGAAGGGATATTGTTATGGTTTTTCCAAGCCCGGAAATAAGCATATCTCCCAGCACAGTTCCATACGAAGGATCTTTTTTATAAAGAACACTCCAGTCAAATTTATAGCCGAAGTCAAAAACCCAGCCGAAATAATAAACCAGCAGAGCTGTCAGTGTAGCTAGACACAGATACTGCACCCAAGTTTTTTCAAGATAACGATTAATCATTGCTGAATTTTCTCATTGATTCATTTTTAAAAAAATGACGGGACCGATAAATGATCTCGGCCCCGCCTGATCTCGCGATTAAGTGAGATTTATGTACCTGCTAAGGCCACAATTCAATTTTTTCTGTCAGAGGGAAGTAATACTTGGTGTTAGGGCCATACCATTTATCATAAATCTTCTTGTAAGTTCCGTCTTTCCACATATCCTGCAGGGTGAAGTTGATAGTATCACGCCATTTGGAATCATTTTCAGGAAGACCGACACCGTAAGGTTCGTTGGAGAAGAATTTACCTACGAGTTCAAATTTACCGGGAACCTGTGCAGCGTAGCCGAGCAGGATAGTTGAATCTGTTGACCATGCGTCAACACGCCCCATCTGCAAAGCCTGAAAACACTCTGATTCTTTCTGAAAAGAAATAACTTTTGGAGCTGGATCGCCGAGAGCTTTAAGAGCGTTAACTACGTTGAGCTGAGAAGTCGTACCCTGCATGGTAGCAATTCTTTTGCCTACGAAATCTTTAAGGCTTTTGTACTTTCCTTTAGGAGCAAGCATTTTCTGTCCGTCAAAAAAGTAGGTAATGGAAAAGTCGATTGAATTATCACGTGAGCGTTTGTGAGTCATGTTAGAAAGAGACATGTCGATACGGCCCTGCTGTAGGAATCCGATACGAGTCTTGTTGTTAACAGGAACCATTTCAAGCTTAAGACCGAGTTTTTCAGCAATAGCCTTTGCGATATCAACATCAAAACCAACCCATTCTTTCTTTGCATTGTAGAAAGCTCCGGGAATGGAGTCAGTCATGATACCGGCACGCACAACTTTATCCTTCATAACCTGATCATAAGTTGCTCCTGCGAAAGCAGAAGCTGCGAAAGCCAAAACCAGAGAGGCTGCAAGAGCCAAAGTCAATAATCTTTTCATTTTTCCTCCAGATATAAAATAAAAAAAGAGCGATTCCCCCTACATGAGGCAACCGCTTTCAGCTAATGGGAGAGGATTTTGCTTAGGAACAGTTTAGAACGTTCATGCTGCGGATTATTAAAGAATTCATCCGGAGTATTCTGTTCTATAAGAGTTCCTTCATCCATAAATAGGACTCTATCAGCAACTTCACGGGCAAAACCCATTTCATGAGTAACACAAACCATGGTCATCCCCTCACGAGCAAGGGCTTTCATTACATCCAGAACTTCATTAATCATTTCAGGGTCAAGGGCAGAGGTCGGTTCATCAAACAACATGATATTCGGGCGCATGGCAAGACCGCGGGCAATCGCCACACGCTGCTGCTGTCCACCGGACAGCTGTGAAGGGTAATCACTGGCTTTATCTGGAATGTTAACCTTAGAAAGCAATTCCATAGCAAGATCTTCTGCATCCTTACGCTTCATATTGCGAACCATCGTAGGAGCCAGCATGATATTTTCCAAAACTGTCATATGCGGATATAAATTAAAAGACTGGAAGACAAACCCTATCTCTGCACGAAGCAGCGGAAGATTTACCCTAGGCCCGTTAACATCTGTACCTTCAACGATAATCTGACCTTCCTGTATTGGTTCGAGGCGGTTGATGCAGCGGATCATAGTACTCTTTCCAGAGCCGGAAGGACCGCATACAACAACAACTTCACCCTGTTTGATATGAATATTCAAATCTCGCAGAGCGTGATATTCGCCATAATACTTATTAACGTTATTAAATTTTATCACTTTTGTATAAACCCGTTTATTTTTTGTTCTTGGAAGAAGTCTGAGCAATTATCAAATGGACATATTTTCAGCAAGCCCTCGCTATTTTTAGTTACAACCTCTTTTTATGACGTTTAACGAAATTATTCACCGAAAAAAATACTGAATAATTAAAAACTGCCTAACTTTTTCATAAAATCACATTTTTTTACAAATTTGTTTATTTCGAAAAAAGAAATTTAATTCCATTTTTTTACGCTTTATTTAAAATTACCACTTATAATAGGCAGGACAGTTGTACTTTTTTTAAGTAACATGGCATATTAGAACGACTGAAAGTCTAAAAACTGACATTTTAACGCAATTTTATCCTTATATATATTATTATGGAGTTGAAAAGGTTGCCAGTTACAGATATGAGAGCAGATATGCCTGATAATACATTACTATTCATAGCCGAACCACAGTCAGTGACTTCAGTCTTCTCCCCGCTCAAAGAAGCAGGATTTCAGGCCGGACTTGCCGACAACCTCGCTGGCGCAATAAACTTTATTAAAAAATCACGCCCGTGCCTGATTTTTACAAGACCAATCATGCAAGGTTATTCTGCTCAGGCTCTTTTGGCGGAAGCGGTTAATATTGAAAATTTTCCTCCTGTAGTTATCTTTTCACGCAATGGTTCAACCGATGAAGCCCAAAAATTTTTAGAACTTGGTGCTCGTGATTATTGGCTCGAACCGCTTTCATGGGAAAAAATCAAACTGATGCTCCCTGAAAAAAAACATCCGATCCAGCTGCCTGACGAAGAGACAGTTCCCGCAGATAAAAGTTCCAACGGAACTCAGGGCCGCTATCAGGTAATCGGTAACCATCAGGCTATGCAGCGGGTCCTTGGACTTGCCAAGCAGGTAGCTAAATCAAAGGCTACGGTCCTTATTTCAGGTGAATCAGGTACTGGTAAAGAAATGTTTGCCAGATTTTTACATCATCACTCAGACCGAAGCGACCGTGCATTTGTCGCAATTAACTGCGCTGCTCTTCCAGAGCATCTTTTAGAATCAGAACTTTTCGGGCACGAAAAGGGTTCCTTCACCGGAGCTATAAGCCGCAAACTCGGTAAATTCGAACTTGCTTCAGGCGGAACAATACTTCTGGACGAAATCAGCGAAATGGAACTTGGACTTCAAGCAAAACTGCTACGAGTTTTACAAGAAGGTGAAATAGATCGGGTAGGCGGAGTTGAGACTGTAAAAGTAGATGTAAGGGTACTCGCCACAACCAACCGCAATATCGAAAGTGCGGTCAAGGAAGGCTCTTTCCGGCAAGACCTTTTTTATCGACTCAATGTTATCCCGTTAAAACTCCCAGCACTTGCTCAGCGTGGCGATGACATTATGCTACTTGCTAACTTTTTTGTTGAAAAATACTGCAATGAGTACGGACTTAACCTGCTTACTTTTTCAGATGAAGCTAGAAAATGGCTCCTCAACTACGAATGGCCCGGAAACGTCCGTGAACTGCAAAACCTTATGGAAAGAGCTGTACTGCTTGCCGGAGCTGGGCCGATCGGTTCAAAACATTTCCTTAATGACCCTGACGCATGGATGCCGGAAGAATCATTCCAGCCGATATCTGAATCTTCAGAACAAGGTGGAGCTACCAGTGAATCAAACAGTGCAGCAAACACACAACTCGGAACAGATAACACTGGGCACTCGGGAGTTTTGACAATTTCAGAAATGGAAAAACAGCTCATAATTCGAAGTCTGGATCAGACCAGTGGCAACCGAACCAAGGCGGCAGACCTACTCGGAATTTCAGTCCGCACACTACGTAATAAGCTTAACGATTATAAGAAATCAGGACTTGATTTATAGTTAGCGAGACTGACGGGGTAAAATCCATCCATCGGAAATAGTAATGCAGCCTGCTCTCTTAGAATTATCTTTCAAATTTAGTTACATTTGAATCCATAACAAAAGTCCCTCTTCTTAAAAAGAAGAGGGACTTTTGTACAATCAGAAACTGATAGAATATTGTTTATTCAGGCTTAATTACTTTAAGACCGCCCATATAAGGCTGCAAGGCATCAGGTATCAAAATAGTTCCGTCTTTCTGCTGGTAGTTTTCAACTACTGCAACAAAAGTACGTCCGACAGCAAGTCCTGACCCGTTGAGGGTATGTACAAACTGTGCTTTTTTGGAACCTTTTGACTTAAATTTAATGTTTGCTCGGCGAGCCTGAAAATCACCGCAGTTTGAGCAGGAAGAAATCTCGCGAAATTTATCTTGACCGGGAAGCCAGACTTCAAGATCGTAAGTTTTCTTTGCACCGAATCCAATATCTCCGGTACATATAGTGATAACTCTGTAATGAAGATTAAGACGCTTAAGAATTTCTTCTGCGTGAGAAGTCATCAATTCAAGATCTTCAAAGGATTTATCAGGATGCGCAAAACGAACCATCTCGACCTTATGGAACTGATGCTGACGAATAAGCCCTTTTGTATCTTTACCGTAAGAACCGGCTTCTGATCTAAAGCAAGGAGTAGGCGCACAGTAAGTGACGGAAAGATCTTCTTCGTCCAAAATTTCATCCCTGTGCAAATTGGTCAGTGGAACTTCTGCTGTAGGAATCAAAAAATAATCTGAATTCTCAAGCTTAAACAGATCCTCTGCAAATTTGGGAAGCTGTCCTGTACCGTAGAGAGAGTCACGGTTCACAATATAAGGAGGAATAATCTCAGTGTAGCCGTGTTCCATGGTCTGAATATCAACCATAAAAGAAGTTAAAGCTCTTTCAAGCCTTGCACCCCATTTACGAAGCACGGCAAAACGAGCACCTGTAAGTTTTGCAGCACGTTCAAAGTCAACTCCGCCAAGCTCAACAGCAAGATCCCAATGCTCACGCGGCTCAAAATCAAATACAGGCTTTTCACCCCAAACTCTGATGACAGGGTTATCATCTTCATTCGCGCCTACAGGAACAGATTCATCAGGAATATTCGGAACAGATGCAAGCCAGTGATTTTCAGAGGCTTCTATATCTTTTAAATCTTCATCAAGAGCTTTGATTCTACCAGAAAGTTCACCCATGCGGGCAATAATTTCGTCAGCATTACCGCCTTCGCGTTTAAGCTTGGCTACATCCGCGGAAGTTGAATTACGCTCAGCTTTCAGGACTTCAACTTCCTGAATAAGCTCTCTGCGGCGATCATCAAGTTCACTGAACTCGTCAACGTTCAGCTTGGAATTCCTATTTTTCAAACTTTCGCGAACTACATCCAAATTACTACGAACAAATTTTAAATCGAGCATTTAATTCTCCTCATATTATCCCCGTATCGGGCATTGCCTTTTCTGTAACCAATGTCAGCGCAGTAATAAAGGGGATTTTTCAAACATCGGCGATAAAACCGAATTTACAAATCATCAATACCCATAAGTTTATTGTCATGAACACACCATATATTAACACAAATCCCGACAAACAGAACTAGTGACACTAAACTTCCTGCCCAGCAGGCAACTAATACAAAAACCAAACTTGCAGCCATCCCAAGAAGCTGAAGTCCCTTTTTCCATCCCCAAGGTTTAGCAAGCCATGCCCTTTCACTTTCAAGAAACTTCTCTATTTTAATAAAAGGAGGCGTCGGATCAGGAAGCTCCATAAGCGATCCGCCTAACCCGCAAATTGAAACTAGAAACATAAAAATAGAACGATTCCACAAAGCCATAAGCAATACACCAAACCCAAGGATTCCAAGTATCCAGTTCCAATGGTGTTGATGTTTTTGCCAGACAAAATGTATGTATTTTTTAAATTTCATTTAATTTATTTTGAGAGTTATTAAAAGCCAAACCTAATTGATTAAAACCATGAATCAAAGTATCATTTAATAGTATATGTTAACTATGCTCTATCACTTTCTCTGGCAAGTTTACTCATATTTTTACAAAACTGGTTAAAAAAATTAAATTTTAATTATGCAAGAGAAAATAATTCAAAAGCATCGGCATAACATGGAGAAATACCAAGGATAAACTTGTGTGCTATTTAGCAATAAAAAATGAAACATGAAGAAAAATTCCTGAATATTTAAATAAATACAATTATATAAAGCAACTGAATATTGAAATAAAATCTAGCCGCCAATCTTTCCCTCTTCAAATACCATCAAAATAAGTATATGTTCCTTAAATGATAAATATAGTACCACAAATCGCAAATATTCTTGTTGATAAAAAATGGACAATGGCCACAGCCGAATCATGCACTGGCGGGCTGGTTTCAGCCACTCTTACCGATTTTTCAGGAAGCTCGGCATGGTTTTCAGGTGCAATCGTCGCATATTCAAATGAAGTTAAAATATCCCTTTTAAAAGTTCCTGAAATAACTATAAAAGAGCATGGAGCTGTTAGCGAACAAACTGTCAGAGCTATGGCTGAAGGAGTCTGTAAGACTATCGGTACAGACATAGGTTTATCTCTTTCAGGTGTTGCCGGACCTACTGGTGGAAGCCCTGAAAAACCTGTCGGAACTGTATGGATGGGCTGGCATATTAACGGAGCTACTTATTCAAAGAAATTTCTTTTTTCCGGTGACCGCATGAGCGTAAAACAGCAAAGCCTTCAAAAAATTCTGGAACAACTTTTAGAAATACTCAGGCAAAGCTAAACTGAGAACTTTAAATGACCAGATTTTTATCCTTACAACACCTGATTTAACTTATGTAGCAAATCCGTTGGCAAATAATAGTAATGATGATATTGTATTTGCAATGCTGAAATTCTTTTTCCTTTTTTCCACACCCTGGTCATAACATTATTAACAGGCTGTAATAATATGCAAAAGATACGAACATTTATTGCACATCCAGTTCCTGAGAAATGGAAAAAGGCTCTTTCAGACAAAGCTGAAATGTTAAATCACAATTTGCAGTCCAAAGTAGCATGGGTAAAACCTGTAAATATGCACTTCACCCTAAAATTTCTTGGAGATATATCCGAAACAGATATTCTATTAATAGACTCGGTTTTAAAACAGATTCAATTCAAGCCTTTTAAAGTCAATGTAGGTCCGGGCGGATTTTTCCCAGATCCAATAAAACCTCGCATTACATGGCTTGGCTTAACAAATGGTTCAAAAGAAATATGTGAAAATGCCATTGCCATAGATGATGGTTTAGAACACCTTGGATTCGACAAAAAAACCACCCCCTACCATGCCCATTTGACCCTAGGCAGAATCAAAAAACAGGCTAAAGATAATTGGCTCGAACTCGCAGAAAAAGTTAGCGGGATAAGTCTTCCCGAATGTACCATAGCTGAAATGGTTCTGTATCAAAGCGAGCTTACACCGGAAGGGCCAATTTACACAAAGCTTAAGACATATACTCAGAATGGGTGAGCACAAGTTAAGAATTCATCTTTACGTGGTAAAAATTTCTGCCACGCTGAACTTCCATCAAAACCTTGTGGTTTAAGCGGTAACGCAAGAATGCATAAAGAAAATCTTGCGATGTCTTAAGGCGTCTATTCCCTATCTGATGGATTTTATCCCCAGACTTAAGGCCAAGCTTTGCAGCAGGACTGTTCTTTTGCACAGCAGAAACAAGAACTCCATTACCGCGACTATCTTTTCCTATTGCTATGCCCCACTTTGACCATGTATAATTTCCAAGCTGTTGCGAACTTAAAGACGTTGGACGGATTTTTATTTTCCCTTTTTTGCCTCTGTGTAAAACATCCAAAACAACATCATCACTGTGAGTCTGTGACCGCAATAATGAAATATAAGCATCTTTATCTTCAACCTCTATACCGTTCATTGCCAGAATAACATCACCGGAAACAAGGCCGGCTTCCGCAGCAGGCATACCTCGGTAAACTTCACTGATAAGAAGTCCGTGAACACGATGCAGTCCAAAATAATTTGCGGAGGTCTGATCTAAGTTCTGCCCGCTCAGTCCAAGCCAAACAGGAGAAACTTTTCCGGATGTAAGCAGCTCAGCGACCACGCGTTTTGCCCTGTTAATCGGGATTGCAAAACCGATACCTTCCGCATGAGCCTGCATAGCAGTATTAATACCTATCAATTCTCCGAGAATATTCAATAATGGTCCACCGCTGTTACCCGGATTAATTGCCGCATCAGTTTGTATAAAATCAGTGAAAGCTCCGTCTTCTGACTTAACCGTGCGCTTAAGAGCAGAAACAACTCCGGTTGTAACAGTGTGCGTATAACCAAAGGGATTCCCGATTGCGATAACCGTTTCCCCTATGTAAATGTCTGAAGAATCGCCCATTTTAACCTGAGGCAACCCTTTAGCTCCTTTAATTTTCAGCACAGCCAAATCAAAATCAGCATCAGAGCCAATAATTTCAGCCTTAAACTCGTCTCCGTTAATCAGCCTGACCTTTATATCGCTTCCTCCTGCAAGGACATGAGCGTTAGTAAGCACAAGCCCTCTCGGCCCGTTAATGATCACACCTGAGCCAGTACTTAATGCCTTGAACTTGCGAGTAGGTCCACCTGGAGCTCCTTCGAAAAACATATCAAAAGGATCATTTTTAAAGAACTGAGCAAATGGAGAAACTCCACGCTCAACTATCCTTGCAACAGTTATGTTCACAACTGCAGGCGAAGTTTTTTGCACAGCGCGAACCACAGGAGTAAGCCGCAAGTTTTCGCAGTATCCATTTCCAGCTATAAAACTTAAATGAACAAGGAAAACTATAGCAAAAAAGGTAACTACTGATTTTTTATGAATATGAGAGATTGCTTTCATGGGACTAAAAATTTCGATCCATCTCCATCAACTTGGCGATACGGTCTTCAGTGGAAGGATGCGTACTAAACCATTTAGACATGCTGGCCCCGCTAAAAGGATTGACAATAAACATATTCTCCGTGGCAGGATTAGCATCCATAGGGATGCTATGCGCTAAAGCATCAAGCTTATATAATGCCGAGGCTAAGGATTTTGGAGAATGAGAAATTCTGGCTCCCGTTGCGTCAGCTAGGTATTCTCTAGAACGCGAAATAGCCATCTGAATTACAGTTGCAGCAATAGGAGCTATAATGGCAAGTCCAATAACGACAAGAGGGCTGGGACCATCTTCATCGCTGCTGCCGAAACCGAAAAGGGTTCCCCATTTCAACATGCTGGAAACCATCATGATTGCTCCCGCAAGCACTGCCGCAACAGACTGAATAAGAATATCATGGTTTGTGATATGTCCGATTTCATGAGCAAGAACTCCGCGCAATTCTTCAGGAGTAAGAATGCGCATTATTCCGCTGGTGACAGCAACAACCGCGTTTTCAGGATTTCTACCTGTAGCAAATGCATTAGGTGAGTCCTGATCAACTAAAAATAATCTCGGAGTTGGAATACCCGCATTTGCAGAAAGCTCTTCAACCATTTCATAAACTTGAGGAGCATCATTTCTCGAAAGCTGCCGCGCCTTATACATTTTAAGTACAATTTTATCCGAATACCAATAGCTACCGACATTCATAAAAATGGTCAGACCGAAAGCAATAACTAAACCTGTACGACCGCCCATCATACCGCCCAGAAAAAGAATAATCGCTGTAAGAGAAGCAAGAAGAAAAAAAGTTTTAATCTGACTGGTCATATAACAAAAAACCTCCGGATTTTAACAAGCAAATATTACAATAAAAGCAACGATTCCAGCTTTTCGGATAAGTTTTAAATCAACAAAAGACCACCCTTAAAAAGGGCTGTATGCAAAAGATATTTACGAATAACGAACCGTCAAGAGTAGGAGTCTATCAATATCAAACTTCTATAATATCCAGCGGCAAACGGATGATGAAAGCAGTACCTTGCCCGGGACCACTAGTACAAGTGATAGATCCCCCAAGACGGCTAGTAACAAGGCTATAAACAATATTCATACCGAGACCTGTTCCGCCACTTCCCCTGCGGGTAGTGAAAAACGGTTCAAAAATTTTAGACACGTTCTCTTCTGCCATACCGTGACCATCGTCACTATAATACAACACAAGATTTTCATCTGTCACTTCTACTCTTATGGAAATATTCCCAGCCTCAACACCGTCAAACCCATGCAACAATGAATTAATAATTAAGTTTGAATAAATCTGCATGAATGCACCCGGCCAAGTATTCAAGACAAGATCATCTGGACAGGTAATAGTTATTTTATGCTGCGTTCTCTTATATTTTGAGCGAAGACTTAGTAATATCTCATCAAGATACTCGTGAAAATTTATTTTCCGCTTTTGTCCGGAAGTCTGATCAACCGCAACTTGCTTGAAATTCCCTATCAATTCTGCAGCTCTATGCAGGTTAACCATGCTTGATTTTGTGGCTTCCTCGGCAATCCCAATGAACTTATCAAGATCTGATTTACGGAGTTGTCCATTTGTAACTTTATCAACAACTTCTTTAAGCTTTTCTTCCATATAGCTAATACTTGTAACACTTATCCCTATCGGCGTATTGATTTCATGAGCAACTCCTGCCACAAGGTCACCAAGTGCAGCCATTTTTTCAGATTGAACCAGTTGATTTTGAGTACTTTCAAGGCGCTCTACAGATTCGCGCAACTCTTTAGTTCTTTCCTCAACTTTTTCCTCAAGTTCTGCATTTAAATTTTTTAACTGATCTTGAACCATTTTAAGTTCGGTAATATCTCTTCCTTCCGCAATAAGGAAAAGCAGGTTGCCATCAAGGTCAAATGCTGGCTGCAATGAAAAATCTACAAAAATAAGGCCTGAATCTGAAGGATGTGTAACAGCCTGCCTACGAATAGTCTGTCCCTTGGCGGCACGCTCAATGGCATCTTTCATCATTGGGATCAAATCCTTCGGTTGCTGCCACCACGGACCTTCCCAAAATGGTTTATTAATTACATCTGAAGCTGGTACATTAACAACTCTAAGAGCAGCCTTATTAACCTCTAAAAGTTTTCCATCGGCAGAGATTACTCCCATAAAATGCAAAGATTGATCAAAAACCCCCCTGAACAAAGCCTCGCTTATGGCTAGTTGCCTCTCAGCTTCTTTCAATGCGGAAATATCACGTCCTTCAAGTATGATAAAATTAATTTTCTCATTTGCACCTAAAACCGGCTTTACGGACAAATCAACAGTAAGGGGGGTTCCGTCGGTATCTAAATGAACAACAGTCTCTCTACAAATTTCTCCGTTAGAAGCTTTTTTAACTAATTCTTTCATGCGCTCTTGAACTTCAGAAGAATAATTCCACCAGGGAGCATCCCAGCAATATCGGTCTAGAACGTCATTTTCACTTAATCCAACAACATCCAAGGCTGTTTGGTTTGCCTTTAATAAAACACCTTCGGGGCTAAGTACTCCAATAAGCTGAAAACTATTATTAAAAACACCTTTAAAAAGATTCTCACTTTCGTGAAGTTGCTTTCCAGCTTTTCTACTTTCAAGAATTGAATATGTTGATAGTAGCAAGAGTATACAGAATATGCCGAGAGTAAGCATAATAAGTTTTCTATTCTGTGCTGTTATCTCTGTGTCGACGTCATCTAGATACAACCCTGTTCCAATAATCCACTTCCAAGGCTCATACCTTTTTACAAATGAAAGCTTCTGAGCGGTAGTGCCCGGGCGATCCTTCCATTGCCAATAATAGTCCACAAACCCCTCACCATTATTCGCAGTAATATCTTTCATCTCACCAAAAAGATGCTTCCCTTTTAAATCTACATAATCAGTCAAGTCTTTCCCATTCATTTCAGGACGATAAGGATGCATAATCATCCGTGGGGTATAATCCATAGCCCAAAAATAATCTTTATTGTCAGGACCAAAGCGTAAAGACTGGAGTATATCTGTTCCTTTTTTCCTAGCTTCGTCGGCAGTAAGTAAACCATCTTTTTCCTGAGAACGAATCTGATCAAGCAAACTTATTGCAACCTGAGTCATGTTCTTTAAAGAAGCTTTTTTCTGGGCACGCATAGCGTCTTCTACGGCAGGTATCTGTACAAGAAACAACACATAGCTAAACAGCAACAGAGAAACAACTGTGGGAATTGCAATCCTGAGCCATACAGAAGATTTTCTATTTGGCGATGCACTGTTTTTTAAAAACCCCATGATTTCCCTCCAGAGTAGCTACACAAACAACAATTAATTGAGAGTAGTACTCTACACTATATTTGCGCTCTAAGACAAGCGACATCACACAATCAATCATAATTGAAATTAGATTCTGATCAGCCGTACGTATCTTTAAGCATCACAAAAATAATTCAAAAGATTCAGATATAAGCGAGAGATCTGATTCGGAACGGTTAATAAAGATTATGATATTAGTGAGGAGAATTAACTTTACGGGAAAAGTGGAAATGACTCTTTGGTCAACATGGAAGGGGATAAAAAAATGGGTTATTATCTCAGAGGATGAAGTTACGGCAACACCTATTCAAAGCCGTCATCCATGTACTGACCTTCTATCAGATTTTCATAATTAACAATCTCAAACTTAATATTTCTAAGCTCAATCAAAGCATTTCGCTGACTGTCTATGGCCCCGTCAAGGCGATTTCGCAAATTAACTTCTTCGAGCTTAAAGGCCTTTAGTCTATCAGAACGCCATGTTGTAATCATATTATTGATGATTAAAGCAAGGATCATAAAGCCGCCTGAAAGGACGAGAAACATTAGCATTTAATTTCACCGATATTACGCAGTTCGCTCTTCAGTTCTTCAAGCCTTTCAAGTTCAAGAGCAATTTCATCATTTATCTGCCTTGTCCCGATAACAAGTCGCTTTACTCTGAATTCGACCTGATCACGAAAATTATCAACCTGAATTTTACGTCTGGAAATATCCCCGCTGATATTCATATAGCGGGCATAAACAATCATGAAGATTATAAATCCTAAAACAAGAGCAGAAATTAAATACATCGGCTAACCTTAAAACCGACTCAAATGAGTTCCCTCAAGTCGAATTTATTGATAAAGTTGTTAATCTGGACGCACATATACACATAGTTAGTTAGCCACTTTTTTCTGTAAAGCTTTGAGCTTAGAATCATCAGAAAAAACCACCAGACTATCTTCAATTAAACTTTTGGCTTCGGCAGTCATACCTACTTTTAAAAACACATTCGCTATATTCCGAGCTACAGACGATGACGTCTTATGGATTTCCTGATCTGACTTTAAAGCTTTACTGAAAGATTGTGCACATTTAGCATACTCTTTGCCGTCAGTATATGCCAAACCGATATTATAATACAGGCCAGCCTCATTCGGGGCAACTTTAAGGGCTTCCTTGTAGTTGGCAACAGCCATTTCCCACTTGCCCTGTTTTCGCATAGCAATCCCGAGTCGATTATATGTTTCAAGATCCTCAGCGGTAAGATTGCCTGCTTTTACTAAAAGAAGCTTACTATAATATTTTTCAGCCATTGAAGGAGAAACGTCTATCAATGATTCGGCAATACCACTCATAACCTGTGAAATGTAACTATGAGCCTCTCTTATCGAACTCTTTACTGCTTGATCAAAAAAGTCTTCTGCCGTTTCAAGTTCTTCACGCTCTAAATGCACACGCCCTATTTCGCACTTTCGTTCGGTATTAAGGGGACTTATTTTATCAAGTTTTTTTAAGTACAATAAATATTGTTCACTATCACTATCTTTATAGAACTCAGCCAACTTTTTAATCGGCTCCATAAAAACTGTAGACTGTTCGTGAGCTTTCATAAAAGCTTTAAGAGCCTCTTTCCTCCTGCCCAGCCCACTCAAGGCATCTCCGAGCAACATCAACGCGGCAGGGCTGTCAGGTTTAATTTCAAGAATCTTAGCACTAACGTGCATCACTTTCTCAAGTTCACCTTTTCGCAATAATTCCTTACCAACCTGGACCAGCTGATTTAACTTACCTTGCGGTTTAATTGTAAAAGCAAGCTTCTGCACAAGACTGTCTACGGAAACGGGTTTAGTAATAATATTATTCGCGCCGATCTCGTGCAGAAAAATTAATTCATCTTCGCTGGTTTCACCGGTTAAGATAATAATTTTAACATTTGGAAAAAGCTGACGGGTATTTTGGACAAAATCTGCTGAAGATTTTCCCTTTAAAAGTCGTTCAACAAAAATAAGAACCGGAAAACCTTCTCCTGTCTTATCTTGAATCTCGCTCATGGCTCCAGATTGGTCTTGAAAATAGCTTAAACAATCCCTGCGAATAGCCAGAATTTTATATAGTGTTCCTCTGAGAAACTTATAGAAAGAGGGCTCATCACTTAAAAGGATTGTATGCCCTGAACGATCTTCAAAATATTCTCGAACAGTATGGTCATAGTTAGATGCCACTTAGTTCCTCACTTTTAGAGTCATAGAAGTCGACTACTAATTGCCTGAAAAATGCAATAAATGCCCTTCCTCAGGAAGTAATATATTTACAGCTTCTACCTCTTTTATAAGCTCTAAAATTTCGTCCAGATGATAAGTTCGCACAAACCTATTAAGGTGCACAAGTGCAACCTGTTTTATTTTTGCATTAATTGCAAATTCTAAACACTGTTTAACTGACGAATGTCCATTTTCGGCTTTATCCAAATTATACGCTTCGAAAACAGCAATATCAACTCCACTTATCTGAGCAATATTCTCTGAAGAAACAGACCCGTCACCTGCGTAAAAGAAGGAAAAAGTTTCATAATCAATTCGTACAGCAAGCGAGTCCCCTGAGGATTCGAAATGGTCTGTTCCAAAAGAACTTATCGTAACACCCAAAATATTTTTAACAGATTCAGGAGAAAATTCATAAAATTTAAGATCAAAAGAAAGTTTTGATAATAAACTTGGATAAGCAAGAGCAGTTAAAGCCCTGACTTTATCTTCTATCCCGACAGGACCGCAAATAACTAAAGGATCCTTTCTTTCCGAAGAAAAAAAACTTCCCAAAAGCATCGGTATGCCGAAATAATGATCCCCATGAAAATGCGATATCCAAAGAATATCCAGATCTAAGGCACTAGGTACAAGTTGGAAAAAAGAATGAGCTGAGTTAAATCCGCAATCAAACAATAAGGATCTATCTTTAATTTTAACGTACAAACTTGTATTGGTATGTTTTCCATCAAAAGCATCACCAACACCAATAAATTTACATTCCATACACTGCCACCCCTTTGCAAAGAGATCTGACTATTTATCGAATTGTAACTCTCAGCTGCTTAAAAATTAAATACCTAATAAGAAAAAATTAACCCGTCAGTGGGAAAATAACCGGAAGGAACAAAGCCCAACATACTAAATAATTCCAAAATTATAGATTTCTTTTTTTCCGGACCTTCTTTAACAACGACATCCCCTTTAATACCACAAAGAGCCTTTAAAAGGGTAACAGCATCTTCAAATCCACCTAATCTGTCAATAAGGCCCAACTCTTTTGCCTCGCGTCCTGTGATAGCTCTTCCGTCAGCAATCTTTTCTACGTCTTTTAAATCTAATTTGCGGGCTGTCGCAACATCACTTACAAATTGACCATGAAGGTCCATGATCAACCCCATCAGATATTCATGCTGTTCAGGAGTCAATTCCGCATACGGAGAGCCTGCCCCTTTGAGGGGACCGCTGGTGATCTGAACAGGTTTAATACCAACCTTGTCCATCAACTGTTTAAAACTTGCATACTCGGCTTTAACCCCTATGCTCCCGGTGATTGAACCCGAATTGGCTACAATCTTGGTCGCAGGGGCCGCGGCGTAATATCCACCTGAGGCTGCAACAGTTCCAAATGAGGCGACAATAGGCTTAACCTCAGCAAAACGCTTTACAGCCAAGTATAGTTCCTGTGACGGAGCGATAGTCCCACCAGGAGAATCAACTCGCAAAAGAACTCCCTTAATTGAGTTGTCCTTACGGAGCTTCCGCAGAAATTTTACCGTAGGCAATGAGTCAGTGATGGTTCCTTTAATGTTAACAATTCCGATTGATCCGGCTCCAAACCAAACTCTTGCTTTGCCATTAAAAAAGGCTGTGGCCCCCCATAGGAGGACCACAGCCATTATAAGCAGGCTGAAACCGAATAAAAACGGATGCCGTGCGGAAAAACTATGCCTAGGATTCGTCATCCTCAGTCTCTGCAGCAGCTTTAGCTTCGGTTGCATCTTCAAGCTTCTGTCTAAGGAGCTCGCCCAAGGAGTTACCTGCATCAGCAGGGCCTGAACGGAATTCTTTAGGTTTACGCTTGTCTTCTTCTTCTTTCAGCTGTTTGATGGACAGACCGAGTCTGCGTTCATCAGCACTGACATGAATGACTTTAGCTTGGATAGTAACGCCTTCTTTAAACATCTCAGAAGGATTCTTGATCTTCTTATGAGAGATTTCAGAAACGTGAACCAAACCTTCAATACCTTCTTCAACCTCAACAAAGAGACCGAAATCAGTGATATTGGTGATAAGTCCTTCAAGGGTGCAGCCGACTGGGTACTTAGAAGGTACCTGAGACCATGGGTCATCAGAAAGCTGTTTAACACCAAGAGTGAATTTTTCATTTTCTTTGTCAACAGTAAGGACTTTCGCCTGAACGGAGTCACCTACACTGTAAACTTCTGAAGGGTGACGTACTTTTCTTGTCCAGGAGATATCAGAAACGTGGATGAGTCCGTCAATACCGTCTTCGATACCGATGAATACACCAAATTCAGTGATATTTTTGATCTGGCCTTCAAGAACAGTTCCTTCAGGGAACTTCTCTGCAACAACGTCCCAAGGATTAGGCTTAACTTGCTTCATACCGAGAGAGATGCGCTTCTTGTCGGGATCAACACCCAAAACAATAACGTCAACTTCGTCGCCTACACGTACCATCTGTGAAGGGTGACGGAGTTTGCGGGTCCAGGACATTTCAGAAATGTGAACAAGTCCTTCAACGCCAGCTTCAAGTTCAACGAATGCACCGTAATCAGCGAGGTTGGTAACCTTACCGGAGAACTTGGAACCTTCAGGGTATTTACCGGAAATATCTTCCCAAGGATCTGGAACGAGCTGTTTGAGTCCAAGAGAGACTTTCTGTCCTTCCTGGTCAAAGTTAAGAACTCTGAGCTCAAGTTCGTCACCGAGAGAGACCATTTCTTTAGGATGCTTGATACGCTTCCAAGACATGTCGGTAATATGGAGAAGTCCGTCGAGACCACCGAGGTCGATGAACACACCGTATTCAGTGATGTTCTTAACTTTACCGGTGATAGTCTGCTCTTCTTCAAGAGTTTCGAGCAACTTGGAACGCATTTCATTACGCTGTTCTTCGAGAAGAACACGTCTTGAAACAATAACGTTGCTGCGACGACGGTTGATCTTAAGAATCTTAAATTCGTATGTCTGATCAACGAGAGCGTCCATATCTGGAACTGGACGAAGATCAACATGGGAACCAGGCAGGAATGCTTCAACACCGTCGAGATCGACAGTGTAACCGCCTTTAATACGGCGAACAATTCTACCTTCGACAATGCCTTCATCTTCCTGCATTTCTTCGAGCTTATCGAAGAGCTGCATACGTTTAGCTTTGTCGCGGGAAAGATGGATAGTTCCTTCGTTTTCGTTTTTGTTTGAAACATAAACGTCAACTTTGTCACCGACCTTTACAGTCATTTCGCCATCTACATCAAGAAATTCAGAAGCAGCAATCTGTCCTTCGGATTTGAAGTTAACATCAATAAGAACGAAATCCTTATCAACTTTAACAACTTCACCTAAAACAATGCTTCCTTCATCCAAGTTTCCGAAATCGGCATTTAGATAGTCTTCAAGGGCAGCCTCAAAGTCCATCTCCATTTCGGAGTTCAAGTTTTCATTATTTTCCATAAGTTACCTCCAACAACGATGTCCTCGGACAAAATTTCGGCATATATTATAATGGGTAAGGTACATTGAAATCAAACTGAGCAGCGTTCCGAGGCAGCCGACACACAATTTGACCATTGGCTCAAACGCCGTACTTTATCCCTAATGCCCTAAAAGGGTCTCCCAAGATTGCATTCCATCGGCCACAGCGTTTTGTTCGCTACCACCAACTTTGTGGATTTTCCTCTTGAGATTAAGAGAATTGCTTCTATCTCAAAAAAACACATATGTAAATAGAATTAACTGAGGACAGCTTAGCCTGAAACGCCAAGATGAGGAAAGTCTTAAAATAAAAACTAACAATGGCATCCATATTTTAACAATGATCTTTAAATATAACCGAAACCGTTTACCGATTAGATAAAATGCCTTAAAATTGCTGTAGTAAGCATTTTTTTATACTTCAAACAGCCCTTATTGACAGGATGAAAATAATGGAATTTGACGAAGATGTTTTTCTGAATGCATTCACCCTTGCTTCGATAGGGATGGTTCTTGTATCCTCTGAGGGCGCATACATGAAAGTGAATAAATCCATATGTAAAATTCTTGGTTATGAGGAAGCTGAGCTTATGTCCAAGACATTTCAGGACATAACCCATCCAGACGACCTTGATGAAAGTCTTGATGCCATTAAACAAATGCTTACAGGGGCTCCTGATCAGGAAGTTACAACAATAGGTAAGAAGTTAATAACTCACACGATTAGACACTTTCATGATGAAGATAAACTCTTTCGCAAAACAAAATTCCCGCTTGCTGACATGCATGGAAGAATTCACAGCTCTCTAGCGGAAGATATGAACAAGCTGATAGAAAATTTTCAAAATGGGAATGCATCAATCGGAGAGCTGTTTGACTTTTTAGCCGGTAGAGTTGTCTCAGAGCACATGCTGACTGAAGATAAAAAATTCTTCCTGTACTTATCAGACCAATAAAAAAACCGGATAAATCCGGTTTTTTTAATACAAAATGACTAGAGGAACAAGGTCAGATCAACCTCGGCAATGATGCTTTATATTCACGCCCTGAGTTATGAAAATTACAGATTCAGCAATATTTGTCGCTTGATCTGCTATTCGCTCAAGATGGCTTGAGGCCATAATCAAATGTACACCTCTTTCTACAATCCTTGTTTCAGAGACCATATCTTCGATAAGGCTTTTCAAAATTCTTACATTGAGACTATCGGCATCATCATCCATCCCGCATACTTTTCCTGCAAGAACCGAATCTTCATCCGCAAAAGCCTTTACAGCACTGGAAACCATATCTTTAGCAACAACAGTCATTTGCTCAAGCTTCTGATTAAATGGAAGAGGTGGCCTAGTACTGAGAAAAACACCGCGATGCGCGAGGTTTACCGCTTCATCTCCGATTCTTTCAAGATTACTGCTGATACGCATAGCTCCGACAATAAACCTTAAGTCCTTAGCCATGGGCTGATCTAATGCCAATAATTCAATATTAAATTTATCAAGATCGCATTCAAGCTCATTGATTTTAATGTCATTCATTATGACTTCTTCAGCTAGCTCTGCGTTATTCTCAAGAAGAGCTTTTATCGAATTATGCATCGCAGTTTCGGCCATGCTCGACATACGCAAAATCCGAACTTTAAGATCATCCATTTTTTTAGTGAAGTGACCACGCTGCTCCATACCATATCTCCTCAAAGTAACTTGAAATTCAAATAATTACTCAAACATTTACATACAGCAATAATCAACCAAAACGTCCGGTGATATAATCTTCAGTCTGCTTATTTTTAGGCTTGGTAAACATTGCCTCAGTCTTGCCAGTTTCAATCAGACGCCCCATATAAAAGAAAGCTGTCTCATCAGAGACACGGGCGGCCTGCTGCATGCTGTGAGTGACTATAATAATAGTGAACTTCTTTTTAAGTTCGTGAATCAAGTCCTCAATCTTTTGAGTAGCAATCGGATCAAGCGCAGACGCAGGTTCATCCATAAGCAGAATTTCTGGCTCTACAGCCAAAGCTCTGGCAATACAGAGTCTCTGCTGCTGTCCGCCTGAAAGGCCGAGAGCACTGGCATGAAGTCTATCTTTAACTTCATCCCAAAGAGCACTTCCTTTCAAACTTTCTTCAACTTTTCTAGCCAAAAATTCTTTATCTTTAACGCCGTTGACGCGCAGACCGTAAGCCACATTTTCAAAAATAGATTTCGGGAAAGGATTCGGTTTCTGAAAAACCATTCCTACTCGCCTTCTCAAAGTAACTACATCAAGACCTTGAGCATATATATTTTCATCATCCAACGTAAGTTCCCCGTCTACTTTAGTGCCAGGGATAAGATCATTCATTCTATTTAAACAGCGTAAAAAAGTACTTTTACCACAACCTGATGGTCCGATAAGAGCAGTAACTCTGTTCTCAATAAAATCCATGGAGATACTTTCAAGTGCCTTGAAATCTCCATAATAAAAATCTAAATTTTTGGAAGCGATTTTAACAGCTTGCCCCATTGGAACACTCTCCATTCTAAAAAGACTTTCATGCAATATGCGCCGAATAGGAATCAATCCGTATCAACGCGACAGTAACTAACTAGCCATCAAGAGTTACAGAGCAATGACTCGTTTGTTACATTTCAGTTACGCAAGGAAGTATTTAATCACAGCAAGTGTTGCAGATCGGAACAGATATTAAGAAAGAAGAAGCTAAAGAAAAATCTATAGGTTAATTTTGATTTCTAAAAGATTAGAAACCTTTTTAATTTCGGGCTTAATTTTGGCAGGGAGACCTTTTTTATTTAAATAAAAAACAATACGCATTCTATCAGGCTGCTCTCCAAGAATAATTTTCTGAACAGAGCAACCTTTAAGTCTGTAGATAGACTTAGCATAATTTTTCCAGTGCCCATGAATATCTACTACCAATTTTTTAGGATCATTAAGGTTGAACCATGTTATTTTTTTACTTGATCCTGAAAGAGACATTTTTACAGTCAGCGAATTATTAGAACAGATCTGTTTAAAATGGCTAAGAGTCTCATACTTAACTTTTGAAACTACACTTTTTTTAGGAGTAACATTTCCACTTAAAACCTTAGACGAAACAGTCTGAGGAATGTCTCTAGGTTTTTCTTTGGATTTCTTCTGTAAAGTTTCTGTTACAGCTATTGAAGCTACTTTTTTTACAGCAGTATGATGTTCAGACTGAGAATTTTCATCGTCATACGATTCGTTTACAGGAGCGGATGCGACTTCTAAAGTTCCATTCGAAGCAACTTCTTCCATATCCTTAGATGAAGATAACGGCAAAACAAGATCACTCACAGGGTTGCGGACAACCGGACCTGAGTTCTCATTTATATTGCTGACCTCTGAAGACTCAGAAAGAAAGGAATCAAGCATTCCTAAATGGTACAATCCATAAGAAAAAGTTCCCATAAGGATTATCACAAGCAAAGCTATAACCAAAGGACGTGCAGACATGGTTTACCTTTTACGTTTTAATCTAATTAAATTTCGAAAATGCAATATATGAGAATTTTCTTACAATGGCAAAGCCTCATACAGGTTAAAATAGTTTTATCTGCGGTAATGCCAAAAAAGATCTGCATCAAAAAACCCGAAAGTGATAAGGTTTAAAAACCATCACTTCCGGGTAATTCTAATCATGAGACAATTTGTTGAAACTATTTATCTTTTTCTACTGGATGAACTCCCCATATACCTGTTGCATATTCCATTATTGCACGGTCACTGGAAAAATGTCCCGATCCAGCAGTGTTTAAAATAGACATTTCAAGCCACTTCTTGCGATCAAGCCAAATCTTTTCAAGAGAATCCTGAGCATCTATATATCCTCTGTAATCTGCAAGAGTCATGTATTGATCACCCCCAGCAAAAAAAGAATCCAAAATAGGCCCGAAGAATCCGCGATCACCTTCAGAAAAAGTTCCGTCACCCAGAAGGTTCAGCACTTCTGAAAGTTCAGAGTCTCCTCCGATCACATCTTCTGGCGCATAACCTTCATGCTTGCGACGTTCTACTTCATTAGCGTCCATTCCAAAAATAAAGATATTCTCTTTACCTACTTCTTCCATGATCTCAATATTAGCACCATCCAAAGTTCCAATTGTCAGTGCACCGTTAAGAGCAAATTTCATATTTCCGGTGCCGGATGCTTCTGTTCCGGCAAGTGATATTTGTTCAGAAAGGTCAGTAGCTGGAATAATATATTCGGCCTGCGAAACCCTGTAGTTCGGCAAAAAAGAAATCCGCAATTTATGGTTCACAGCACTGTCTGAATTAATAACAGCCCCGACTGAATTAATCATCCTGATAATACGTTTGGCAAGGAAATACCCAGGAGCAGCCTTGCCTGCAAAGATCTTAACCCGTGGTACAGCCACGCTGGAAGGATCTTTTTTTAACCTGCAATACAATGTTATCGCATGCAGGACATTTAAAACCTGCCGTTTATATTCATGAATTCTTTTTATCTGTACATCATACATCCAGTCAGACGGCATATAAAGACCGTATTCCTTCTGAGCATATTTTACGAGTTTCTTTTTAGCTTCCAATTTGCAATCATACCAACGCTCCTGAAATTCCTGATCTTTAGCCAAAGGTTTAAGCTGCTCAAGCTGAGATAAATCAGTAACCCAGTCTTTACCAATCTTTTCAGTTATCAACTCTGAAAGAGGTATGTTGCATTGTTTAAGCCACCTGCGCGGAGTAATTCCGTTTGTTACCGAAGTGAATCGACCCGGGAACATTTCAACAAAATCATAAAAGATATTTTTCCTGATCAACTCCCCATGCAAAGTTGACACCCCGTTAACAGTAAAACTTCCCACAACGGCAAGCCATGCCATCCGAACCTGAGGATACTCTCCATCCTCAATTATGGACATACGGGAAAGCCTTTCTCCTTCACCGGGAAATTTGGCTTCAACATCTTCTAAAAAGCGACGGTTAATTTCATAGATAATAGAGATATGCCTCGGCAGAACCTTGCTCATTAATTCAAGAGGCCACTTTTCAAGAGCTTCCGGCATGACAGTATGATTCGTATATGCAAAAGTTCTTCGGCAGATTCTCCATGCGTAATCCCATGTAAGATGATGCTCATCCATTAAAATACGCATCAGCTCTGGAATAGCTATCGCAGGATGAGTTTCATTAAGATGCACAACAGCTCTGTTCGGAAGTTCAGAGAATTCAAGCTTTAACTTCTCAAATCTGCGAAGCATATCTTGAATAGTTGCCGAAACAAAGAAATACTGCTGAACTAAACGCAATTCTCGCCCGGCACTACGTTCGTCATTAGGGTAAAGCACTTTGGAAATCGTTTCGGTTTTAACAGCGTCTTCCATTGAACGGATATAGTCACCGCTATTGAAAAGATCGAGATTAAACCTCTTGGCAGGTTGTGCCTCCCAAAGCCTCATATTTATTACATTATCATTTTTATATCCGGGAATAAGCATATCCACAGGCAACGCCATGACTTTTGATCTGTCTGTCCAGCGCAGCCGTACAGAACCATCATCATGGGTGTACTTTTCCTCTCTGCCATAGAATCCAATAGTAAAAACAAAACCCCTTCTTCGAAATTCCCATGGATTTCCGGTATGAAGCCAGTCATCAGGAAGTTCAACCTGCTCACCGTTTTCAATGGCCTGCTTAAAAATTCCATACTCGTATCTTATACCGTAACCGTAACCGGGGATTCTAAGCGTAGCCATTGAATCAAGAAAACAAGACGCGAGTCTTCCGAGACCGCCATTGCCGAGTCCGGCATCAGCCTCTGCTCCTTCGGCTTCTTCCAGAGTAAAACCAAAATTTTCAAGAGCTTCTTCTGTTTCTTTTTCAATTCCTAGATTAATAGCATTACTAGTAAGAGACTTACCCACTAAAAATTCAAGCGAAAGATAGTAAACGCTTTTTGCACTCTGATTATAGTAAGAACGTTGCGTTTTTATCCAATTACCAACCAGCCTATCGCGCAGAGAATAAGCTAAAGCCTGATAAAGAGAAAACTTATCTGTTCTGCTATAATCCCTTCCAAGATTCGAAAGATGATGTTGACAAATACTTTCAACTAAAGAGTCTGAATCAAGCCTGCCAGTCTTTTCCAATACTTCGTTAACGTCTTTTATCGCCATACTACAACCTCACTAGTTTTTTTGCTCAGCAAATCCTTGATGCTGCATAGGGTAACAGGATTATTTAGCAGTGTAGCACGCAACTAATATTAATGTAATAAAAATGTATTTATATTTGCACCGCGCTTGTTTTTCAATAATTTGATCCATTAAAAACAAACAGGCATTTTGCTCTGCATACAAACTTTTTAAACATTCTTCTTCACCTTTATCTCTATATAGTGTTAAACATTTATAATATAAAAAATACGGTTATCCATGTTTATACGTGAGGAAGGCACCACAAAAACATAAAATTTATACGCAACATAAAATAATATTATTTCGCAATAATAAATTTACAATTATAAAAACAAGTTACAAACAGAGGGAGGAAAAATGGAAGATAATTTAAAAGCAGCTCTTGAAATTGTAAAAGCACAGGCAAGCGTCAGAACCATGACTGAGGATGAAATAACTTCGATGGTTCAAAAATTAGCATCAGGCATCATGAGAATAGACGAAGGCATGTCAGATAATGCACCTGCAGCAGAACAAGTTCCTCCTGTAGACCCTAAAAAAGCTATCAGAGAAAAATCTATTATCTGCTTGGAATCTGGTAAGTCTTTTAAAGTACTTACTAAAAGACACCTTGCTAAGTATGACATAACCCCTGAAGAATACCGTGAAAAGTGGGGGTACGCTAAAAAGACTCCTTTAGTTTGCAAATCTCTTCAACGCGAACGCCGCAAGAAAATGAAAGAAATGAAGCTATGGGAAAGGCGTAAAAAAGTAGAAGAATAATTTATAGTACAATCATATCTAAAACTGCCCGTTATAGTAAAAGTCCAAATCCCTATCTCGTGATGAGATTGGGATTCGGACTTTTTAAAATTTTATTACCAATCATCAGACTGGGGCTGATAGTAGTATTCAACTCTTCGATTGATTCCCCGATTTTGATTGGATGTATTCGGGACAAGCGGTTTTGTTCCAGCATATCCGACTGCTTTAACTCTGGTATGCGATACACCTGATTTCTGTAGAATATACCTTAAACAAGAAGCTGCTCTTGCAGCCGAAAGTTCCCAATTTGAATCATAAACATTGTTGTGTGTAGGTTGGTCATCTGTATGCCCTCTGACTACTAAATTGAATTTTTTTGATTTCATTATAGTGGCAATTTTATCCAGTACTTTATGTATACCTGGATCAAGAGTTGCCGTTCCCGGTTTAAACAAAACACGGGAGGGGACACGAACCAAAACACCGTTCTGATCAGAATTCACAGACATAAGCTTTGACACATTACCTGCATCGATAAAGGCTCTTATATCAAGCTCAAGTGCTGCCATATCTTTCTTAGCTGTTTTTTTAGCGGAACTTTCAGAGAATTTACTATCAGAATATGCAACATTTCGCCCTGCTCTATCCTTAAACTGCACACCGAAAGCCTTCTGTATTGACCCTTTCATTGTTTCAAAGTTAGCAATATCCTGATTAGCAAAAGATAAAAGCAAAACAAAAAAGCAAAGCAGTAAAGTAACCATGTCCGCAAAAGTAGCCATCCACGGAGGTAGCCCTTCATCAGGAGGCGGTTCGGTGGGAGCTTTTCCCATAATGTATATGATTTCTTCGCCTTTTTTTGGGGCCACAACATTTCTCCGATTATCTAAATCTTAATATTTTTTAAATATGCTAATACCCACGGACCTGCAAGACTAGGTAAAGAAATAAAAATTTACATATCAACATTTAATGGCAGCTTGATAATAAAGCGCGCCCAACTTCCGTAAACAGAATATGCTTCCATGCTCCCATTATGCAGATCCGTTACAACAAAATACGACACAGACAACCCAAGTCCGGAGCGTCGCGCAACTTTTTTAGTAGAATAAAAAGGTTCAAAAATACGCTTAAGGACTTCTTCGTCCATTCCTTGTCCATTATCTTCAATTTCAACAACAGCCATTTCTTCTTTTGCATGAATTCTTAAAGTAAAACACGGATGTCCGTCATGATATTCTTTTTCCATCATGGACTGTGCTCCATTCTTAAGAATATTCAAAAAAACCTGCTGAATTTCACTTCCCTCACAATAAATATCAGGTACGCTGCGGTCGTATTCGCGTATAATTTCAATCTTACGAAAATCATAATGGTAGCTCAAATCATAATCAACTGCAGCCAGTCCCAATGTATCATCAAGTAATTTTACAAGACTGTGCCTTCCTTGATTACTATCAGATCTTCTACTGAACATTATCATATCATTAACTATTTTTGCAGCATGGCTACATGAAGAATAAATCCCGTCCAGCATCCTAGGGATTGCTCTTTTATCCATATACTCACGAACCTTACTGAGCGAGACGTCACACTCAGCAGCAACCTCTTCATTTTTCTTAAGATCTCCGAAAATTCGATTACTGATATTTTGAGCATGCCCTGAAATTGCTGCCAGCGGATTATTAACTTCATGAGCCATCCCGGATGCAAGCGCACCGACAGACATCATCTTTTCATTTTGAATCATGGCCTGTTCCAACTTGATAAGCTCGGTCACATCATCAACGCGAACTACCGCCCCCTCCGCACTATCAGATATCAAAGGAAATATTGTAACATCCTCATAACAGATTCCGCTCTCTGAGTATCTTATTTTTCTTTGGTTTCGACTTATATCTTTTGATCTGATACTTCCAAAGATTCTATCAATGTCAGTTTTCATTCTGGGAAAAACTTCAAACAGATTTCTACCATACGCAGACTTAGGAGAAATACCTGTCTCCTGCTCTGCCGCTCTATTCCACAAAGTTACCTGCCCATCCCCGTTAACCCCAAGAAGTATTGACGGCATTGAGTCAATAATATTAGACAGATATATCCGCATGCTTTTAAATTCAGAATCTTTTCTATACTTCTCGCTTACATCTTTAAAAACAAACACAGCACCAGAGATTTCACCGTCCTCATTTCTGATAGGAGCTATGGAATTCGCTATATGATACTTATTTCCCTGCTTAGAAATTAGGATTGTATGATTTGAAAGTCTTTTCCCTTCTCCACTGCGCAACACACCATTTATAGGATTAGAAATCCCTGCTGAATTAGAGCTGAGAACATTCACAACTTTTTTAAACTCAAGCCCTTTAGCTTCAACAAAAGACCAGCCGGTAAGTATTTCCGAAACCGGATTCATAAAAGCTACATGCCCCTCACCGTCTGTCGTAACAACAGCGTCACCGATGGAATTAAATGTTATTCGTAAATTATTTTCACGTATTCGCGCCTTTCTTTCTGACTCAGTAAGAGAGCTGTACATTCGCGAAACAACATAACCACACACAAGCAATGTCACTGTAGACATCCCTCTCATGAACATCTCATGATGGTTATGAAACGGAAATAAATTTGCTAAAAACATTTCACCTTTGGGATTAAACCACAAAAATTCAAAAAGACTTTCACCTATCCACAATAAAATCGTGAGCAGGATAAAGGCATACATTAAATGTCTTCCGGAAATTTCCTTCAATCGAATCATGCCTTCCTCCGTCTCAATTCCAAAGTGATAACTCTCATTTTCCAAGTTATCATCCATGCAAATAAAACAAAAGACTTCTAATAAATTTGTTTATTCCTCTACAGTCCCATTTTCAATTCTAAATCAAAAAAGAGGTAAAAGTTTTACTTTTACCTCTTTTCACATAACAATACTGGATTAAAAAAAATTATTTCAAAATATTAAGCAAGAGCGTCATCAGGAGTAATTGTCTCCATTCCAAAAGCTTCCCCGACACCTGCAAAAGTAAGTTTGCCGTCGATGGTATTAAGACCGAGTTTCAAGGGTTCATTGGTCCGCAAAGCATCAATCCCCTTATCTGCAAGCTGCATTGCATAAGGCAAAGTCTGATTAACCAGCGCAAAGGTAGAAGTCCTAGGAACATCACCGGGCATATTGGCAACACCGTAATGCACAATACCATCAACTACAAAAGTAGGGTTAGTGTGAGTAGTCGGTTTACTAGTTTCAACACATCCGCCCTGATCAACAGCTACGTCAACAACAACAGCTCCTTCTTTCATTGTTGAAAGCATATCACGGGTGATCAGATTAGGAGCTTTGGCACCTGGAATTAAAACCGCACCAATAACAAGGTCAGCCTGAGTAACTGCGGCGCGGATATTCGGCTCAGTAGAAGTCATGGTGATAACTCTACCATTAAAAATATCATCAAGATATTGAAGCCTTGAATGGTTTAAATCAAAAATTGTAACTTTAGCCCCCATGCCCACAGCAATCTTAGCAGCGTTGGTACCAACTACACCTCCGCCGAGAATCATTACATTCGCAGGAGATACACCGGGCACCCCGCTCAACAGCACCCCTCTGCCGCCCTTAGTTTTTTTAAGATGAAGTGCGCCTTCCTGAACAGACATACGTCCGGCAACTTCACTCATAGGAGTAAGCAAAGGCAATGACTTATCCGGTAACTGAACAGTTTCGTATGCAATGCCGGTGGTTCCGCTCTCAAGAAGGGCATCCGTCAGCTCTTTGTCCGCGGCAAGGTGGAGATATGTAAAAAGCAAAAGTCCCTTGCGGAGATATTTATACTCAGAACTAATCGGTTCTTTAACTTTAATGACCATTTCAACGGCCCAGGCATCATCAGCCGTTACCAGCTTCGCTCCGGCAGCAACATACTCGTCATCTGTCAGACCGCTTCCTGAACCTGCCCCTTTTTCAACAACAACGCTGTGCCCACGACGGACAAGGCTTTCAACTGCGCCAGGAGTCATAGAGACCCTGTTTTCCATAGTCTTAACTTCTTTAGGAATACCAATAAGCATTTCATAAACTCCAAAAAAATAAAAGTTATGATAAAACCTTATGCAAACTGACTTAATGAGCCATTATGCACCTGTAAGCCACACAGCTAAAAATAAGCGGAGCAACACAATTATATACTTTGTTGCATACTTGTTTAAATGCTGAAATCACTAACACCCTTAGCTTTATTGATGTACTATTTCTGTGTAAACTGATTCGCCTGCTATGCAAAGAAGAAAACTCAAAATTAAGCATCTAAAGTAAATACCTGCAAAGGATTCAGAGAAATGCCCGTAAAGCCAAACTATATACCTCAAGTTCTAATCATTGATGATGAACCGTTTAATCTTGAATTTCTTGAATTAGTTCTTCGTCAGCGAGGATACAGAATTATTACAGCAAACAACGGCAGAACAGGTATTGAGCTTGCGGAAAAGAAACAGCCTGACCTTATCCTGCTGGATATAATGATGCCAGGAGAAAACGGATTTGAATGTGCAACTATTTTGCGCCTGTCTCCTGAAACTTCAGAAATCCCGATTATTTTTTTAACAGCTCTGGATGATGCAAAAAGCACCAGAAAAGGATTCGATGCCGGAGCCGTAGATTTTATTCCAAAACCTTTCGAGTACAGAGAAGTCTTACATCGAATTAGGCTGCACCTGAAAATAACAGAAAACGATAAGTATATACTAAGCAAAACAGAGAAATCATTAAAATCTAACTTACAACTGTCAGTCACTAATGATCAATTGCCGCGCACAAACACGGCAAAATTTCTTGCAACATCTGAAATATCAAAAGCATACTTTCATGAATCAGTCATTCTAGCCAATAATTCAGAAAGCCATTTGCTGCTGAACTTCACTCCACCGAAATTAAATGAGCAAATCGCAACTTTAATCAGAAAAGCTTTGATTCTTAACACAGGCCCTCTTTACACGCCTGCTGAGACTTTTAGAAATATCGGAATTGCTCTGCAAGAGGCTTTTGACCATGCCCCGAACCAAACAATAGAAGTTACAGGAATATATGCCGAAATTGACCGCGGCATAGAAACCCTTACCTTAGTAGATGCGGGAGCACTTCCGCCCATATTGCTACAAAAGAATGGATCAACTGTTCTTATTGAGCCTCAAAGCGGACCGCTTGGTGAGTTGGGGAAAGGGTTGCTCCCTTGCGCTACTTTCGAAATGAAAAAGAATAGCAGGTTGTTCATTTATAGCACTCAAATGCTATCCGCATTCAAATCCGCAGGAGAGGGAGTAAAAGAACTGAAAGAAGCGTGCGAACTTTCATCAAGAATAGATCTTGAAACAGCCTGTCAGGCTGCAGGAGAAATGCTGATAAAAGATAGCAACATACCGGACGGAATACTCATTGCGATTGAAGCTTAACTATAAACAAAAAAAGAGCTTTTCTCTTACTCTCTTCCAGTAACGTATATCTTAAACCTGTTTAGCTACTCTTCTTGAACAACCTTATACCAAGTCAACGATTACTATCGTCTGCTACCTTCTTCTTTTAAGCTACGCACCAGTGCAGACAGTTCTTCAACTTCGGCAGCGAGACTTTGCAATGCATTCGTTGTTTCCAAAATACCTTCTGCTGTCTGCTGTGAAATCTGACTGACTTCATCAACAGATCTGGTAATTTCTTCTGACGCAGACGATTGTTCTTCCGTAGCAGTAGCTATACCTTGAACTCTTTCAGAAGAATTACTCACCATTACAACTATTTCAGACAAGACCGTTCTAGACTGTCCTGAAAGTTCAACAGCCCGACTAAGATCCACAGTTGCTCTCTCCATAGATTTAACGTTGATGTCTGCAACACTTTGTATGGACGAAATAGCTTCCCCTACTTCTTTAGTGGCATTCATTGTTTTTTCAGCAAGCTTACGAACTTCATCAGCAACAACAGCAAATCCCCTTCCAGCTTCTCCAGCTCTTGCTGCCTCGATTGCAGCATTTAATGCCAACAGATTTGTCTGATCTGCAATATCTGTTATTACACCAAGTATTTGACCTATCGACTGAGCCTGATTGCTAAGCTCGTCCATATTAAGCTTTAATTCTTCCGATTGTCGTTGAGTTGCATTAATAGCTTCAATTGAATTTTCTACAACCTTTGCGCCATCTTGAGCTTGAGACATTGCGGTTTCACTTGCAGAAGCCGCTTCCCCTGAATTTTTTGCAACCTCAAAAACAGAAGCATTCATTTCTTCCATTGCAGTTGCCGCGCCTGTGATTCTTTCAGACTGCACGGCTGTTCCCTGACTGATTTCATCAGCCTGAAGGGAGATTCTTTCTGCGGCATCAGAAAGTTTTCCAACTATTCCATCAAGCTGTTCAGCAGCCTGGTACAACCCTTCAGCTTTGGCAGATTCAGCTTTTCCGGTAGCCTCTTTAGCCAGCTCTAGAGCTTCCGCTGTCTGCTTAGCCTTTTCTTCAACTACAGCACTTTGGTCCTTAACTTCTGCCAAAGTTCGATTCAATTGAACCAGCATATCTTGGAATGCCTGAGCAAGAACTCCGTTTTCATCTTTTTGCTTCACCGCAAGTGTTGCATTCAGGTCTCCAGCCTTGATCTGCTGTGCAAACGCAACCATTTTATGAATAGGAACTGTGATATTGCGAGAAATAACTACCGTGATTAAAGAGCCGAAGATCAAGCTGAAAAAGGTTATTCCTAAAAGGACATAAATCAGTTTTTGAAATGACTCATTGGATCTTGTTTGTTTTAATTGTGATTGAGTTTCAACGATTTCAGTAAGCTTATTTAAATTTTCCCGCATTGCATCAAACAACTCTTTCGCTTCACCAAGTGAAAGAGCCTGAGCTGCTGCATTTTTTCCTTCCTCTACGTATGTTATAACTTGCTTTGTCACCGGATCCCATTTTTTCCGATCGGCAAAATATGCGTCAACATATTTCCTTGTTTCAGGGGTATTAAAAACATTAAGAAATTTTTTAATTCTTGTGTCTGCCTGTCCTATATTATCAGTATAATCTTTCATCTGACCTTTAAATTGATCTGAATCAGGCGTGATAAAGCACATGCTCCGCTCAGCGATGAGGGCTTGATGCAAATCCCTATCTGCCTCAAGCAAAACACTGATACCAGCATACTCAGTACTGAACACACTGAGCAATTCATCATGCAAATATTGAGAACTCCAATAAGCAGCCACACCCATTGTAACAACAAGTATAAGATTGGTGATTAAAACAATCCCTAATTTAGATACAATCTTTATACGACTTAATATTTGCATAATTTCCCCGTATTTAAAGTCTATTCAGATCAATTGACCATATCTTATAAACCAAATAAACAGTCTTATTTTTATTATGCATATTTTTTATTAGAAAACAATCTTTTTCATAGATTTATAGTAAGTCATAAAAAAGCCCCCACATTAAAAATGCAGGGGCCAAAATAAAATCTTATATAAAACTTGTTACTTAACTGACTCAGTAGGGTTCTTTGCTCCCTTCCATGCAAAAATACCACCGGGGTATCTTTTCACATTTGTATATCCCAGTTTTTTAGCCCAAGCAGCGCCGTTATGACTGCGAGTACATTTAACGAATCCACAATAGATGATAATTTCTTTATTTTTATCAGGTCCTAGCAGCTCAACAAACTGTTCCTGTGTTTTTCCATCTGTGTCTTTAACATTCCATTCAACCATATCAGGGATAGGAAAGAGAAACTGCTTTGCACCTGGAATATGCTCCTTTTTGTAACTTGCTTCATAGGGCATGGTGTCGATAACAAGCACATCAGCTTTACTGTCCAAAAGAGCTTTAAGCTCCGCAGTAGAAATCACATCATAATTACCGCGCTGTACTTCGCGCACCAATTTGATGGCGCCTATTTCTTTTCCAACTTCCTGTTCAAATTTATCACTGCCGAGACAACCTACCAGTGAAAACATCAAAGCGCATACAGCGGCAATTGATAAAACATTTCTGACTAATTTCATTCAAAACCTCCAAAAAACAAATTCATTTTTTAAGAATAAAGGGAAATACAGACCGAGGTTTGTACTCCTTCACCACTCTAAGCCAATAAAGATAAGCACACCCAAACACCAAAAACAAATCCCTGAATAAAGCTTCCCAAAGAGAATGATACACCTTGCCTTCAGCATCCCCGGGAGCAAAGCAACCACAGTCAACATCAAGCCCCATACTTATTCCGTGGGCAAGAACACCCATAAATATGAGCAGGAAAATTAAGTAGAGAGATAAAGAACCCTTAAAATCACAGATAAGACCGATTGCAATCAAAAATTCCGCAACCGGAAGAGAAACAGCGGCAAAATAAACGAGGGAATCAGGCAAAAGACCATATCCACTTATAACCGAGGCAAAACCATTAGTGTCCAGCAACTTCGTCGTCCCTGCATAGAAAAATACAGCAGACAGAAGGCATCTTATAATGAAATAAACTCGCTCAGACATAAGTTTTTCAAGCATTTGAGCCTTCCCTATTTAAACGCCAAGCGCCATTGGATAAGAATATAGAAATACACGGTTACCTCTATTTTACTCTTCAAATCAAATCGTTATAACCTATACGAAGGCGAATATTTAATAGATTCTACTTATAACATTTTTTACTGCGCAAAATACTCTTTGCCTAAAGGAGTTATTCTGGCTTAAGTACTAAAAGTTACATCATAATATTACAGGACAAAAGCATATGAAAAATTCGAAAGATGACCACCAAATAGGCGAAGAGTTAAAAAACAACTACGCCCATCAAGAACCTGATAAAGTGGTCGAACCGGAAGAAGCTCTGTTAGAACTTTCCATCGAAGACCTGCCGGACTCAATCAAACAAGCTTTGGAAAAAACCGGATGGAACAGCCTGACTCCGGTTCAATCAAAATCTCTCCCTTACCAATTAGACCGAATTGACCTGATGGTTCAGGCAAGAACAGGAAGCGGAAAAACAGGCGCATTTGTGCTGCCGCTGCTTGAAAAAATAGATCCTTCACTTCACCGAACACAAGCCTTAATATTAGTTCCAACACGAGAACTTGCCAGACAGGTTGAACGTGAAGCTGAAGTAATTTTCAAAGATACAGGAATCAGAGTTCTCTCCGTATATGGCGGAGTAGGATACGGCAGACAGAGGGAAGAGCTGGAAAAAGGAGCCCACATGGTTGTGGGAACTCCCGGTCGAATTTTAGATCACCTGATGAAAAGAACTTTATCCCTGCGAGATATAAGAACACTGATTTTCGACGAAGCTGACCGGATGCTTTCAATCGGTTTTTACCCCGATATGCAACAGGTAAAATCCTATCTTCCGAACCGCCCTATCAGCACCTACATGTTTTCAGCCACCTTCCCTGAACACGTACTTAGACTCTCAAAAGAGTTTATGTACAACCCTCAGCTTCTAAGTCTCAGCAGTAAACATGTTCATGTGGCAGAAATAGAACACGCATATTACGAAGTTCCAGCCATGGGCCGCGAAAGACAGCTCATGCGAGTTCTCGAAATGGAAAACCCCACCTCAGCCATCATTTTCTGCAATACCAAAGCTGATGTAAACTTTGTAACGGCTGTACTGAACAACTTTGGATTCAATGCCGGAGAATTAACTTCAGACCTTTCGCAAAGCAAACGGGAAAGTATTCTGGGAGACTTAAGATCCGGCAAAATAAAATTTCTAGTGGCAACTGACATTGCGGCACGCGGAATTGACGTTCCTGATCTATCGCATGTCATTTTATATGAACCGCCTGAAGATAAAGAGTCTTACATCCACAGAGCCGGTCGCACAGGAAGAGCAGGATCATCTGGAATCGCAATTTCTCTTGTTGATGTTATTCAAAAACTGGAACTGCAACGCATTGCTGCAACTTATAGTATTAACTTTGACTGCCGCACTCTGCCGGATGATAAAGAGGTTTTAAAGACTATCAATGAAAGGCTTACCAATATTCTGGAAAGCAAATACCGCTCAACAACTATTCTTGAAAAAGAGCGCATCAACCGCTACAAAGACCTTGTACGCCAGCTTGCGGAAGATGATGAGCAATGTACACTGGTAGGAATGCTCATGGATGAACTTTATCAGAACTCCCTCCACGCCCGCCCGCCGCAGCCGCCATCTGAAAATCAGACAGCAAGCAAGAACAAACGGAAAGCAAGACCTCCAAGGTCAGGAAAACGTTCCGGCGGACCTAAAAGAGGTGGTAGACCGCAAGGCAGAAATTCCGGCGGAAATGACAGATACTAACAGAAAACGATTTGGAGATTAGAAGATGAAATTGCTCTCAAGTCAGGTTGCAGATTACCTCGACCACTCATCCTGGATTCGTAAAATGTTCGAAACCGGAATGAATTTAAAGAAAAAATTTGGTGAAGACGCAGTATGTGATTTTTCTCTCGGCAACCCTGATGTTCCGGCTCCGGCTGCAATAGCTGACGGACTCAAAGAAATCGCAGGATGTGCGGGAAAACCTTTTACATTCGGATATATGCCCAATGCCGGATACCCTTCCTTGCGCGAAAAAATGGCAAAACATATTTCGCAGGAACAAGGTGTTAAGGTTGAAGCAAGCGATATCGTCGTAACCTGCGGCGCGGCAGGAGCAATCAATGCTCTCTATCGCGCTATTCTTGAACCAGGTGATCAACTTATTTGCCCTGCTCCTTACTTTGTAGAGTACGGATTCTATGCTCAAAACTCCGGCGGAGAACTGGTTACAGTTCCATCCAAACCGCTGACTTTTGAGCTGGACTTTGACGGAATTGAAAAAGCCATCAATGAAAAAACCCGAGTTGTTCTGATAAATTCTCCGAACAATCCTACTGGTGTTGTTTACTCCAAAGAAGATCTTGAACGCCTCGCAGAAATTCTAAAAAAAGCAAACATCGGCCGCGAAAGACCTATCTTTTTGGTTGCTGACGAACCATACAGATTCCTAGCATTTGACGGAATCGACGTTCCTTCGGTCCTGCCACTTTACCCATACAGCATTGTGGTAAGTTCTTTTTCAAAAAACCTGTCACTGGCAGGAGAAAGAATCGGCTACGCACTACTCAACCCGGATATGCCTGAAAAAGAAACCCTGCTTGCAGGTCTAATTCTTACCAACCGCATTCTTGGTTTTGTCAATGCGCCGGCTGTCGGCCAAAAACTGCTTGAAAAAGCTCTTGGATCTGAAGTTGATAAGAATATTTACCTCGAAAGACGCGATGCAATGGCTAATGTCCTCAACGAGGCAGGCTATTCATACACAATGCCTAAAGGTGCATTCTACTTCTTCCCGGCCGCTCCTGGAGGAGATGATGTAAAATTCTGCGCAGTACTTCAGGAAGAAAAGATTCTTGCAGTTCCCGGCACAGGATTCGGTTACCCCGGATACATCAGGCTTGCTTTCTGCGTAGGCGTAGACGTTATTGAACGTTCACGCGAAGGTTTCAAGAAAGCTATCGCACAATTTTAATAAGCTTTTATAAAAGATGGGAGCTGATTGCGGTTCCCATCTTTTTTTTACTTGTCAAATCCTAATCATACCTATAGAAGTCTTTTCCTGCTTAAGTGATCCAGTCTCGGTATCATATACTAAAATAGTCTCTTTCACTTTTTCTACATATGATATGAACTTCCACTGTTCATAACTAAACCTGTTATTCAAGACAGATGAGCATTTTGCGCACACCTGTGGAAAACATTGTTGTTTGTATTGTGCAAACTGAACACTTTCTAAAAATTAATCCAATCTGGAACGAGATGACTTGCCTCGCCAAGCTCTTTCTCAAGCAACTGAAAATCCGGTTCAACCTGCTTAACAAGTTGCCAGTATTGAAGCGAGTGATTCAGGTGAACAGTATGACAAAGCTCATGGATAATCACATAGCGGACCAAGTGATAAGGTAAAAACATAAGCTTCATATTAAGATTGATATTGCCTTTTGATGAACAACTACCCCACCGTTTTCGCTGTGATCTGATAAAGAGTTTTTTAAAATCCATACCAAGTGCTTTAGAAAGAGTCGTTATTTCAGCTGATAAAAAAGAACGAGCCTGCTTGCGCACAAATTCTGTCAAAGCAGTAAGGTCTTCCTGCTCTGTCCAACCAGTTCCGCTTAACATCAATTTGTCTACATTTTTACGGACATGCAAACCGGATTTTCTGGTCCGCACCCTGTGAATAAAAATTTCAGTCCCATTGGCTGCAAAAAATATACTCTCAGGCAAAACAAGTTTTGGCGGAGAAAGTGAAAACCCTTTACCTTCAAGATGACTGATTGCGGATAAAATCCATTCTCTCTTTCTTTCCAAAAACTTAGGAACTTCTTTTTTGCTTACTCCTTTGGGAATAACCACTTCTAATCCCTTATCAGGGATCAGTTTAATGATAACATTTTTCGCCCTCGCACTTACCCGTACAGAATACGGAGGCGGAAAATCACACATAATCGCACCCTTAAATATATAATATTTTAACGATATTTCAGCATGTTAAAATAACACTTAAAAAACAATTTACTCATCAATAATACTAATAATTAAATTAAAAACTGCTTTCTTTTTACTTGTCTTGTAAATTCTTCAAGTCTAGTATTTTTTATTTATAAACTTTTATCAACATTCCACTCACCAAGGATTTTCTGTGACTAAACCTGCCTTTGCTTCTCGCAAAATGTATATCTTTCTTCTTGTCCTGACCATAACTACGACAATAGGTTTTCAGGGCTGGAGAACTCTTTTAAACAACTTCGCAGTAGATGTCGCTGGTTTAAACGGCGGACAATTTGGAACAATAGGCTCAATCCGTGAAATACCCGGATTCCTATCCTTATTTGTAATCTATTTTCTTTTCCTGATTAAAGAACACAGATTGGCTTCACTTTCTGTTATTCTCATGGGTATAGGGATTTCACTGACAGGATTTATGCCTTCCTTCATGGGCATTGCCTTCACGACCATACTAATGTCATTCGGCTTTCATTATTATGAAACGCTTAATCAGTCTTTGACCCTGCAATATTTCAACTTTACAGAAGCCCCTATTGTAATGGGCAGGCTTAAAAGTCTCGGAGCCGCAACGAATATTTGTGTCGGTGTGGTAATTTTCGCAGTTTCAGGTATTTTCAGCTACACAGAAATGTTTATCGTGGCAGGAGCCGTTGCTATCTTAGGTGGTATTTACTGCTCTTTTCAAGATCCCTCGTCCACCGGAATGCCGCTTCAGCACAAAAAAATGATTCTAAAATCAAAATACTGGCTTTTCTACGCGTTAACCTTCATGGCAGGAGCAAGACGGCAGATTTTTGTTGCATTTGCAGTATTTTTGCTGGTTAAAAAATTCGGTTACAGCATTCAGGAAATTACAGCCTTATTTGTAATAAATAATATTATTAACTACTTCTTAAATCCGGCAATTGCCAGAGCAGTTAATAAGTACGGAGAAAGGAAAATACTGAGTATTGAATATGCATGTCTGATTTTTATTTTTACAGCCTATGCTTTCACAACCAGTCCTCTGGTCGGAGCAATGCTTTACATTATGGACAACATAGTCTTCGGCTTCTCTATGGGTATTCGTACCTTCTTCCAAAAAATTGCTGACAAAAAAGATATTGCTCCAAGTATGGCTGTGGGATTTACCATCAACCACATTGCAGCCGTAGCTATTCCGATTCTTGCTGGGATTGCGTGGATGCAGGACTACCGCATAGTTTTTATCAGTGCGGCAGTCCTGGCAACATTCTCACTGATCCTCGTTCAATTTATTGACAGAGAGCTCAAAACAAAAATGAATTAATCTGATAAAAAAATGGCCGCTCACAAAATTGAGCGGCCATTTAAAAAAACAAATATTTAATTAAAACTAGATTTTCTTTACAAACTTACGACGAATACTACCGACTAAACCAAGCCCTCCGCCCATAAGCAAGAGTGCTCCGGGAAGAGGTGTAGGGGCTGTATTTGAAATATTGGTAACGGTAACATCCTTGAAATTAAGCTTACTAAACTCCATATTACCGTTATAATTATACCCTAACGCCTGCTCAGATAAAGATGAGATCACGGACCCACGCCTTAGGTCGTTATAGGAAATATCGCTAGTGGCATAAATATTTGATTCATCGTTACCTGCATGAATTTTTAATTGATTGTTTCCCCAATTTTTATCAATCAGCCAATTCTGTTTAATATTCGTATAACCACCTTTTAGAAAACCATCAGAAGAAGCATACATGGAGCCCCTTTTATCCATAGACCACCAACCAGGGGTAAAAGTCCCAACTTTAGTATCATCGATCATAATTTGGTATTTTACGATGTCACCTATATTTAATCCTGTTTTTTGAGCGAGACTACCTGTCACTGAAGCAAGGCTCCCTTGAAGAGTCAAATAAACAGGAGACGCAAACGCGTAACCAGGTAAAGACAACACAAACATAAGAACCAAAATTTTTACACACTTACTCATGAATTATTTCCTCCCCTTCTCTTATAAACGAAAAGCCCCTTAAATGTTACTCTTATATCCTTTATTACAACGCTCTTAGCCCAAAAAGAAAATAATAGTATCAATATTACTATTTGCAATCGCCAAACTTGACACTAACTAGAATTGAGCAATTAATATACCAATAATAGATATATAATAAAATTCATATTCACCGATATGCGCCATAGCTTAAGCGTTCAAGGCAATTACTTATATAAATTTTATTATATTTATATGATAATTTAACATTAGAGATTAAGAAAACAACTTATTTTCAACAAATCATAAAGAAAATATTCCACCAACAACCCTTTACAAAATCATATAAATAAAGGAAATTAATTCTTTAATAGATAATTTTACCGCCTGAATATGGCTGTTATAATTTTAAGGAACAAATATGGAACTCAGTAATAAAAAAGTTGAAGAGGCACTTGTTGTTGGGCTAAAGGGTAGACTTGACGCGCTGACTTCTCCAAGTTTTGAAGAAACAATATGCCAATTTATTAAAAAGGGAGACACAAAAATTGTTCTGGATCTTGGTGAACTTGAATATATTTCCAGCGCAGGTTTACGGGCCATTCTCTCCACTGCTAAACGACTAAAAGCTGATAACGGAGCCATTGCCTTTGCTAATATTACAGGGATGATAAGTGAAGTTTTCGAAATTTCCGGATTCGGATCGATGTTCAACCTTTACAGTTCTACCCTGCTCGCCGCAAAAGACATTTCTTAACCTGAGATAACGAGTTGAAAGGACTAGACATTTTAGTACTGAAACTAGGTGAATACTTACCGCTCCTGCACAGAAGAATAAATACCGACCAACTTATCAAGATTATGGCAAAATATTAAAGAAGATAAAAAATCTGGATTTACAGTAACTGGCGCGTCGCTAATGAACGATTTTCAAGAAGTAATCCAACTAATCTGCGCCAATAAAACAAAATAAAATTCCATCTTATCCCCCCTACAAGCTTCACTCTGCTACTATTTATAATTCAACTTTTATATAAATCCCATATACGGATATATAGAGTTAGAGCCTACTTCAATAGAATACACTTAGACTCTACCTACTTTTTGCTGTATATTATTTAATAAACGAACCGTCTGCATAAAAGGATTAATCTATGGATTTTAAAAACTCCGACATACCCCATGTCTTTCTCCACACCGGAGATGCATTCATCGGAGTAAGACCAACAATAGTTTCTACGGTGCTAGGCTCTTGTGTCTCTATTTCGATGTTTTCATCGCAATTGAAACAAGGTGCAATATGTCACGCCTTTTTGCCATCAAGAAAAGAAATAGATCCAGACAAGCAGGTATCTGTCCAAATTTGTCGGTATGTAGATACGGCTGTAGACTATTTATTGGAATGTATGATCCGTATCGGAGCGAAGCAATCAAAACTTGAAGTAAAAATATTCGGAGGTTCCAGTGGGCTGACGGCATCACATGTACGGGCTCCAAACCTTTTTTCTGTCGGTGATAGAAATGTTAAAACAGCTCTAAAATGCTTAAAAGAAAAAGGACTTCACCCTAAAGCCATGGATGTCGGCGGGAATGTCGGAAGAAAAATTTTATTTGCTACGCACAGCGGCGATATTTGGCTTAAAAGGCTTGATAAACAGACCTTACTTAAAAACAATTTATCTCCACACGGATAACGCATGAACATATTAAAAAGAACTACTCTGGTACTCTTTTTCAGCTGTATTTTAATTACTCCATTTAATCCTGCCTATGCAGAAGAAACAATATATCAATATTCAACAATTGATTCCTTGTTAATGGGCAACTACGATGGAGATTTATCTGTTTCAGAGCTTAAAAACCACGGAGACTTCGGAATTGGAACATTTAATGGTTTAAACGGCGAGATGGTATTTCTTGATAACGAAGTATACCGGGTGGAATCTAATGGTAAAGCCGTTGCTGTGAATGATTCTACATGTATTCCTTTTGTTGACGCTTTAAATTTCAAAACAGATTCTATACTTAAATTAGACTCTGTTCATTCACTTGAAGACTTAAATCAAAAAGTTGCTGAAGATCTACCTTCAGCAAATCTTTTCTTTGCCATCCGCATAGACGGCAGATTCAAAACAATGCGAACACGAAGTGTTCCAGCACAGAAAAAACCGTACCTCCCACTTGTTGAAGTTGTAAAAAATCAAAGTTTATTTAAATTTACCGAAATAGAAGGAACTCTTATAGGGATCAAAAGCCCTGTCTATATGAAAGGAATAGGTGTTCCCGGATTCCACTGGCACTTTATTACTAAAGATCGCACCGCAGGTGGGCATGTACTGGGTTGCAGCTTCAAAAAACTTACCGCAAAGGTAGGATCTTACAACAATTTACTCTTACAACTTCCAACAACAAAAGCTTTTTTAGATTCAAATTTTACTCATGACAAAGAAAAAGAACTAAAAAAAGTAGAAAAAGATTCTATTAGAGAGTAATAATAAAAAAGTAAGACTTCTCTTTTTTAAGGGATCATGACCATCTACTATTCTGGAGGAAATATCATGAGTAACGCATTTATTATAAGAGTTGATGAAGATCTTGAAGAAATAATGCCTCGTTATCTTGAGATCCGCCATAAAGAATTAGTTGAACTAGAAGAAGCTGTAAAAGTAGAAGATTTCAGTCGAATTAGAATGCTGGCGCATAAACTAAAAGGCACAGGGGCTGCTTATGGCTTTGAGGAGCTGACAAGACTCGGCAAATTGATTGAAGATAAGGCCAATGCAAAAATAATGGAAGAAGTTCCTGAATCTACGGCGCAAATCAGAGAATATCTTGAAAATGTTGAAATAGAATATGTACCTATGGATTAAATTTTAACCACTCGTATTAGAATATAAAAACAAAAAACTCCGAACAACTTTACTGAAAAGTTAGAACGGAGGTTTTCTGTAGGGCTATAAATTTTGTTTACAGTATAAACTGCCCAGTCACGGAATTCGGGTTAGCAATTATTTCTTCCGGTGTACCTTGGGCTACAATTTGACCACCAGACTCGCCACCGCCGGGTCCTAAATCAAAAACATAGTCCGCAGCGCGGATAACATCAGTATTATGCTCAATGACAATAACCGTTGCCCCCTTTTCAACAAGCTGCTGTAGAACCTTGATCAGTTTACCTACTTCATGCATGTGCAGCCCTGTTGTAGGCTCATCAAGAATATAAAGAGTTCCGGGCAAACTTCTTTTACCAAGCTCACGGGATATTTTAATACGTTGAGCTTCACCACCTGAAAGAGTTGTCCCAGGCTGACCGAGCTGTAAATATTCAAGCCCGACCTGCTCTAAAACTTCTAATCTTCGCTTCAGCGTAGGATGATTTTCAAAGAACGCTTTTGCCTGACGGACTGTCATATCAAGCACATCTGCGATATTACGCCCCTTATAATCTACTTCTAGAGTCTGACTGTTGTAACGCTTGCCTTTGCAGACATCACAGGTAACATAGACATCCGGCAGAAAGTGCATTTCAACTCTTACCTGTCCGTCACCTCTGCAAGCTTCACAACGACCACCACGCACGTTGAAACTAAATCTACCGGCTTTATAACCGCGTTTTTTAGATTCCTTTGTGGCGGCAAAAATATTCCTTATTTCGTCAAATATTTTAGTATAAGTCGCAGGATTAGACCTTGGAGTTCTGCCGATCGGAGACTGATCAATTGAGATGACCTTCTCGATTTTATCTGCACCATCAATACCGCTGATCTGCCCGGGCTGGTCAACTTTTACCCCGCGGGATAAAGCAAGGTGCTTGTACATAGAATCCACAACAAGCGAGCTTTTACCAGAGCCTGAAACTCCGGTGAAACAGCATAATATTCCTAGCGGAATATCAACATCAAGATTCTTAAGGTTATGTGTTTTAACCCCGCGAAGCTTTAGCCAATCGGTAGGAACACGCCTTTCATCCGGTTTATCAATGGCAAGTTCACCACGCAAATACTTTGCAGTAAGTGACTGAGATTTACCCAGCAGATCAGCAACACTGCCCTGATAAACAATCTCCCCGCCAAGCATACCTGAACCGGGTCCAAGCTCAATAACATGATCGGCATTCCTAATAGTCGCATCATCATGTTCGACAACCAGAACAGTATTTCCCCTACCCTGAAGTGAGCGCAGTGTTTTAATAAGCCGTTCATTATCACGCGGATGTAACCCGATAGAAGGTTCATCAAGCACGTATGTAACCCCGACAAGACCTGAACCAAGCTGACCTGCCAGACGGATACGCTGAGCTTCACCACCGGATAAGGTCGCCATATTACGGCCCAGATTTAAATATTCAAGACCGACATTGACCATGAAACCGATACGGTGAACCAATTCTTTCATCAAAGGTTCTGCGATGAGTGAATCATGTCCTTTAAACTCCAATGAGCCAAGCCAGTCCAATGCACGCTGTATGGACATAGAACAGAAATCGTAAATACTTTTGTCCTCGACCAGCACGGCAAGTGATTCCGGACGTAAACGAGCTCCTTTACAGGCAGGGCAAGGAGTGTTCTGTCTGAAACGGGATAGTTCATCACGCCAGATACGCCCCAGATCACGTCCTGATTCAAGCTGATTGATAATACCTTCCCACTCAAGCTTTTCATCACCGTAAAATAAGGCTTTTAAGGCTTTTTCAGAAAATTCATTAAGTGGTGTATCAATTTTAAATTTGTGTCTCTTACCTAAAGCACGAAAATCGTCCTCATACCTCGCAAACATTTGCGGAGACTTCCAAGGGATAATTGCGCCGCCCTTCAAGGAAAGTCCTTTATTAGGAGCCAGTAAATCAGGTTCATAATACTCTACACTCCCGATTCCTGAACAGGTCTGACAAGCTCCCTGCGGACTATTAAACGAAAACAGTTGTGGAGATAGGCGTGGCATACTAATCTTGCAGGAAGGACATGTAGACATGGTGGAAAGATAAATATCCTCACCACCGATAATCGAGACTATGATGGATTCATCACCGTAACGCAGGGCAAGTTCCAGCGAATCACCAAGTCTTTTCTTGATATCGCTCTTTATGACCAAACGATCGACTACAAGGTCAATATTATGCTTGCGGTTTTTTTCAAGCTCAGGAGCATCATCAATTGGAACTATCTCTCCGTTAACTCTTACACGCACAAAGCCTTCACGCTTAAGTTTCGCAAAAAGATCTTTATGAGTGCCTTTTTGATGGTCAACAAGCGGAGCAAGAAGCATGAACTTTGTACCGTCTTCAAGCGACATCATTCTATCAAGTATTTCATCTGAAGTTTGAGCTTCAATAGCCTCACCGCACTGGGGGCAATGAAATTTGCCTAAACGGGCATAAAATACACGCAAAAAATCATATACTTCCGTTACGGTTCCGACCGTTGAACGTGGGTTGCGTGAAGTGGACTGCTGCTCAAGAGAAATTGCCGGAGAAAGCCCCTCAATTTTATCAACTTTAGGTTTATCAAGCTGAGGCAGAAATTGACGTGCATATGCGGAAAGAGATTCGACATATCTACGCTGCCCCTCAGCATAAACTATATCAAAAGACAGTGTAGATTTACCTGAACCGGAAGGCCCACACACAACTACTAGCTGATCACGTGGAATATCCAGACTTAAATCTTTAAGATTATGATGCGTTGCACCTTCAATATGAATAGATTTGTTTTGCATATATTTCTCTCTGTCCAAACCTTAGAGACTCGGAACAAACGTTAATAATCGTGACATTACGCTCTATTAAGAGACCACTTCGCAATGTATTTCAGGGAAAGTTTGAAATTACTCAATGAGCAGTTAATACTCGTAAGCGGTGAACAGAAAGAATAAGTACTTTCAAAACAAAGGCAAGTAAACAGTAATGATTATTATCAAAGGATTATTAAGCCCCTATAACCTAAAGAAAGGTTTAATCCTGTTAATTATATAAGGAACAATCACCTTCGTTTATGACGATTTAGCATAGTTCCACAGCAACTGCGATGGAGGTACAAAACTTCCAAAAAAACATCTGGAAAGCTAACAATAAGTTTTTTTATATTCCAATTCGCTCATTTCTTTCCCGCTTCAGAATTCAAGAATTCTCTTTTGACGGAATGAAGCTGATAGATATACATAAGAAACAAAAGCTAGAAAAAGCTTTTCATCAGATATGTGCTGACTCTCACCATAACTTACAAATTTTAAGCGACAAGGATATTATAGATGAATGAATCCGCACTTGTTATTTTCTCCGGCGGACAAGACTCCACAACGTGCCTTGCATGGGCGCTTGACCGTTTTAATGAAGTGATGACGATCGGTTTCAGCTATGGACAACGGCACCATGTTGAAATGGATTGCCGGAAAGAAATTTTGCAATCAATTGGGAAATTAAATTCTAAATGGGCAAGTAAGCTTAAACATGATGAAGTCTTAAATATAGGTCTCTTTAACGAAATAGGCGGAACAGCACTTACAGAAGATGTAGAAATAACTATGGATAAGAATGGTCTGCCAACGACATTCGTCCCCGGCCGTAATCTTATTTTTTTAACCGCCGCCGCAGCATATGCTTACAGGCAAGGCATCCGACACATCATTCTAGGAGTGTGTGAAACGGACTTCTCCGGTTACCCTGATTGCCGCGATGATACGATGAAAGCCATGCAGATTGCGCTGAATTTAGGAATGGAGTCACGCTTTGCAATCCACACCCCGTTAATGTGGATTGATAAGGCAGATACGTGGGGATTAGCTCATAAACTAGGCGGAACTCCTTTTGTTGATTTCATTCGTGAACACACTCACACATGTTACCTTGGAGACAGAACAAACCGTCAACCTTGGGGATACGGATGCGGAAAATGTCCGGCATGTGAACTGCGGGCCAAAGGGTGGGAAATCTTTTCTGAAAAGGGCACGAGTAATGTCTTTTAATGTAAACCAAATATTTCTTTACATAGTGCTTTTCTAATCGAAAAAGAGTAACGTTCTTAAAAACCGTATAAAGGAGATCTCAATGAATACAGCATTTAACTATTTTATCCCTACTAATATTATCTTCGGAGCAGGACGCATAAAAGAACTGGCAACCGTAACTCTCCCCGGAAAAAAAGCCCTCATAGTCATCAGCTCCGGCACATCAATGAGTCGTTTCGGTTACCTTGATAAAGTTGTAAACGCACTTAAAGAGCAAAAAGTTGAATCAGTAATCTTCAATAAAATTCTCCCCAACCCTATTGTTGATCACGTTATGGAAGGTGCCAAAATGGCCCGCGACAACGGCTGTGACTTTATCATCGGCCTAGGCGGTGGTAGCTCAATTGATTCAGCTAAAAGTATTGCGATAATGGTTAACAATCCCGGCACATATTGGGATTACATCGGAGGCGGAACCGGAAAAGGCCAGCCAGTCACAAAAAAGGTACTACCGCTCATAGCCATTCCCACAACAGCCGGAACAGGCACAGAGGCTGACCCGTGGACCGTTATCACCAATCTGGAAACCAAAGAAAAAATCGGTTTCGGCGTTCCGGAAACTTTCCCAGTGATTGCCATTGTCGACCCTGAAATGATGCTTAGCGTACCCGCGCATCTCACAGCATATCAGGGCATGGATGCCTTTTTCCATGCAGCAGAAGGATATCTTGCCAATGTTCACCAGCCAGCAAGTGACCTGTTTGCGCTAAGCTCAGTTAAGCTGATCACAGAGAACCTGCCTACTGCGGTAAAAGACGGCTCAAACATGGAAGCCCGCACCGCCTTAGCATGGGCCAGCACACAGTCCGGCATGGTGGAATCAACCTCCAGCTGTATTTCGCAACATTCAATGGAACACGCACTTAGCGCATTTGATCCTGCCGTTACTCATGGAGCAGGGCTGATCATGCTAAGTGTCTCCTACTTCTCGTTCATGGCGAAAAAAGTTCCTGAAAGGTTCCCAGCTCTTGCCGAAGCAATGGGTGTTAATGTCAGCAAGCTTCCAGAAAACGAACGCCCGATGGCATTCATCACAGCTCTGAAACAACTCATCAAAGATATTAATTGCGACGGGCTGAATCTTAACGATTACAAACTGGATAAATCACAGGCCGGTGCATTGGCAGACAACGCCATGACCGCCATGGGATTTTTGTTCACGCTTGATCCTTATAAGATGAGTAAGGATGAGGTTGTGGGGATATATGAGAATGCTTTTGGGGCTTAGGTTCTCCTTACAAAAAACTAAAATTTACAAAAACCATGAGGAAGACAGTGAATCATATTAAACATCCACATCCCCGCCAGCTAAACCGAGCGGGTCGGGTGTAATGAACCTGCCAATGGTGGGATCATATTCACGATAGCCGAAATGTATGGTTATATAGTAAAGCCCCGCACTTTTAAGTGCGGGGCTACAAATACGTTCTAGATATCTTCTAACTTTTCGGGAAAAGCTTCCGCTTTCTCTTTTAATTCAGGATGTCTGGTGTAGAAACCTTCGAGAGGTTCTAGTTTAACTGTGCATTTGGTACAAACGTCATAGGGTGGGCCGCTTCCTACAATGTAAACCTTTCCACACTGTGGGCAGATTGTGTTTTCGTAATATCCGACTTTTTTGCTGTTTTTGGGTTTTCTGTAAAAAAAAGCACAGCCAATAGCAATTAATCCAACAAGTGCCATAACCCAACGCCCATAGAGGTTAATTGAAACGCCCCAAAAAGAGGGAGACTTTTCATTGAAAAAGGATAAACTCCACAGAATATATCCCAGTCCTACTAAGGCTAAGCATATTTTTTTAATTACTTTTTTTCTTTTTCTTTCCATGTTTAGTAGCCTTTTTTATTGCAGAGGAGGCGCCATCTACAACGGTGTCAATTCCATCAATTAAGTCTTCGTATCCATGATTAATCAATGCTGTTGCTGCAGCAGGAATACTCATGTTAGGAGGTCCGGGGACGAAACCAGAGGCAGCATCTTCCACGTTTTTAACTCCGACACTATTTTCAACTTTAACAGCAGATTCAAGGGTCTTATCTTTCACTTTGTCAACATCCTTGCCGCTATTTTGTAAAACTTGTTTGCCATTTTTAAAAACCCATTTCGCACCAGCGGCTATGGCTCGTCTAGCCGGTGGTCCGCCCAGTATTCCTGCAGTTACAATAAACGGCAATGCAACTGCACCGGCGGTAATAGCTGCAACAGCTTTGGGGTTTTTCTTGTATCCGCTTTCCTCTTTAACTTCAGAAGAGTTTTGAGTCTTTGCGGGAATCTTCTTGTTGATGGGTGCCTTTTCTTCTTTCGCGGGCTTCCTACTTTTCGGAATCCCACTCCCTTCAACATTACCTTTCTTATATTCTTCGCTAGCAGTAACGCTTGGTGCTTTAGTGCTATTAATTTCATTAAGTACAGTATCCGCTAATTCGGCCTCCGTCTCCTCACTCTCACCCGCCAACCCAGTCCGGTCATAAAAATTAATCGGGTCATCCAAACAATAACCATAAACATCAACATCCCCGCCAGCTAAACCGAGCGGGTCAGGAGTAATGAATCTGCCAATGGTGGGATCATATTCACGATAGCCGAAATGTATGAGTCCTGTATCTTTATCATGCAAGCCTGCGGCAAAGCCTAAATATAAATCATGATCAGAATTGCTGTTCTGAATCATCCTACCGAAAGAATCGTATAGAATTTCCTGTAAACTATTTCCTGTTAGATCGGCAACAGTAAAAACACTGCCGAGCTGATCGGTTGCCAGCAGATAAAGGTCATCATTTTTCTGCATGGCTACAGGATCACCATTTTCGTTGTATTGAAAACGGGTGGTGCCGGAGGAATCCTCAACCGCCGCCAAAGTGGTTAAATCAGCCCAATGATAACGTTGGTAAAGTTTGTCGTTTATAAGCTTTTCGGTACGCAATCCGTTTTCATCAAAACGGTATTCTATGTTCAATCCGTCAGGCAAGATGACTTCACAGAGCTGCCCCGTAGTCAGGTAATTATATCTGGTAATCTGTCCCGATTCATTCTTCTCGATTAAATCACCGTCCGCATTGTAGCGATATGTTGTGGTCCCTGCCTGAAGAAGCTGTCCAGCCTGATTGTATGTGTAGTTGGCAAGATCTCCGGCCGAAACATGAGATTGAATACGTTGGCCTAAATGATTGTAAGCGTATGCTTCGACCGCTTTGCCGGAGTAGTAGGCCGCATCAAGCCTGCCTTCGGAATCATATTCATAGGTTAATTCATGCTGGCTTTCCGTGCTCCTGAAAGTCTTGTCTACGATTCGGCCAGTTTCGTCTCGTTCCATTGCCAGTGCGGCAAAAACTTCATTTGTTTCTGGGGACGTAAACTTTACTAGCTGGTTTTTAGCGCCATGCAGATCTACAGAATCTCGCTGCATTTCGTCGTGAATTGACTGTCCTGTACCGGATTGCGGTGTTGAACCTTGCTGACATTGCTGTCTCATGTGCTTCGCAAGCTCAGAATATACTTTCTGCCCGTAGCTTGTCTTTGCTAAACCTTGAGCGAGTGGGTGGTCAGGGTTTTCGGACATGAAATTGGCATGTGCGAGCCTTTTTATTTTGCCGAATTGCTTGAGCCGCTGTTCGTAAGTCCTTTTCTGCCGATCCCATCTGCTTTTGGTTTCGGGTTTCATCATGAACGGGTACATTCTATCGGAATGTGAAAAATCAGACTGGTCGAAAATTGGCTCTTCTATTCTTGTCCCGTTTGTACGTGAAACCAGTTCATACATGTTCTCTAGCTGCATTTCAGGCGGCTCATTCTCGCCGTACATTCTTCGTGATAGAGACAAATCCTCCCATCTTTTCTTCTGCAAAACGTAGTTTGATAAAACTGACATAGCTTTTATCCTCCGGTTAAAAGTTGAATTATTAATGTCCAAACAAAAAATGTTTGGACATTTGCCATCAATTTCAACCTTTAGGATAACCGCTAGAGCGGACATGAATAAGCCGAGTCAGGTCCGGCTGTGAAAAAATGTGTACACGCCATAAAAAATCCCCCTCCCTTGATTCAACAAGAGAGGGAGATTTCAAATTCTATAATCCAAATATAAAACCAATCAATCTAACCTAAGCAACATGCTCCCGAAAAGCCTGAACAGTATTAATAAGTAACTGTGCAATAGTCATAGGTCCAACTCCACTGGGAACTGGAGTCATTGCGTTGGCAATATCTTCAAGCGCTGCGTAATCGCAATCACCTACCAAGCCGTCATCAGTGCGGTTGATACCTACATCAACAACTACTGCGCCCTGTTTTACCATGTCTTTGGTGATAAATTTAGGAATGCCTATAGCAGCATGCGCTCTTAACTTCTTCCGCCAGATTTGCGGTGCGTGAATGACAGACAGTTACGGTGGCATTTGCAAAATCACCGTACTGCATCAGCATCATGGCAAGCGGTTTACCAACTATATTTGAACGACCATGGGATTTTTGTTCACGCTTGATCCTTATAAGATGAGTAAGGATGAGGTTGTGGAGATATATGAGAATGCTTTTGATGCGTAAGTTTTAGTTGTTGTAATGAAAAATCCCCTCTTTCGTTTGTTCGAAGGAGGGGATTTTTTGGATGTACTCTTAATAACGTTTCATAAATCGCATTCTAAACATCAACACTACTGCAACTAGTCCCATAAATAACCATTCAACACTAAACCCTGCATTGGGGTTAAGAACACAGCCGGAACTTCCGGTAATTGATCCGAAACCAACGGGGTCAGTAATTGCGCCCAGTGCTCTGTTTTCATCATAGTCGCCGTTATCTTGAACAACAAAATAGACATAATATTCAGTTCCGAGAGTTGTAACATCACTTGCAGCCAGATGGGTTCCGCTGGAATTGGTCAGCCACCAGCTGCCGTCAATAGCGTATTCCGGACCGGATGAAGCATAGGTCCTATAGCCCTTTGAGGTTCCGTTGGTGTCGTAAAATTTTATTAAGCGAAGATCTGCAACTCTGCTTGTGGGAACGGCTGTTGAATTAAATTTAAATGTTCCACAACCGCCATCTACGCTAATAGTAGCGTTAAACGACCTGATCATAGATTTGACGTTAAAGCCGTTTGTTGAATATTTTGTGTTTAATTCCGCATTTGTCATCTCTTTAGCACAACAATTTGTAACCCCGACGGTAACACCGGAAGCCTGAATCGAACTGGCTTGTACAGCATCAAAGATTCTATAACCTGTGTTTTTAGCGTTGTTATGAAATTTAGGCCATGGGGTATCGGCTAACCCACCGGAGTTTCCTTCTACTGCGAATAACTTACCACCATCTGTCGTCACATAAATTGTGCCGTCGCTGCCTATCGCAGGGGGAGAGCTTATCACTTTCTCTGTATAACAATACCATTTTTCACTCCCGTCACCACATAAATTGTGCCGTCACTGCCTATCGCGGGGGAAGAGCCTACACTACTACCTAAATCAACACTCCATTCTTTACTGGGGTCGGCAGGGTTTATTGCGAAAAAATTATCACTATTACTATCTGACCCCACATAAATTGTGCCGTCRCTGCCTATCGCGGGGGAAGACTTTACAGCATCACCTAAATCAACACTCCAGTTTGTACTGCCGTCGGCAGGTTTTATTGCGAAAAAATTATTACTACTACTATCTGACCCCACATAAATTGTGCCGTCGCTGCCTATCGCGGGGGAAGAGTGTACCTCACCACCTAAATCAACACTCCATTTTTTACTGTGGTCAGCAGGATTTATTGCGTATAAATAATGGTCATTTGACCCCACATAAACGGTGCCGTCGCTGCCTATCGCGGGGGAAGAGGTTATAACACCACCTAAATCAACACTCCATTTTTTACTGTGGTCAGCAGGATTTATTGCGTATAAATAATGGTCATTTGATCCCACATAAATTGTGCCGTCGCTGCCTATCGCAGGGGAAGATTGTACAAAACCACCTGTTAGAAAACTCCATTTTGTACTGCCGTCTGGGTTTATTGCGTGTAATGAATTAGTATCAGAGTCCCCTACATAAATTGTGCCGTCGCTGCCTATCGCAGGGCAAGCTGGTATAGTTCCACCTAAATTAGCTTGCCATTTTTCTTTCTTCTGAGCTGCCTCCGCGAAGGAATAATTTGAAAGTATTAAAAACATAGCGAAAATACAGAATAAAAATTTAAAAACAAATTTCATTTATATATCTCCGCAAAACATGATTTTATTTGTATATTACAATGAAGACGCTATCACTCCTACAGTAACTACACACTCCTACCCCATCTACTATTAGAACACGAATCAGTCAAACAAAGTGTTACTAATTATCATTAAGAAAATTGTTGTGGCAATTATATGCTGCATTCAGATAAAAAAATCCCCCTCCCTTGAATCAACAAGAGAGGGGGCAAATCCAATATTCTAAGAAGGTTCAAACGAACCTAAGCAACATGCTCCCGAAAAGCCTGAACAGTATTAATAAGTAACTGTGCAATAGTCATAGGCCCCACTCCACCGGGGACTGGAGTCATTGCGCTGGCAACATCTTTAAGCGCTGCGTAATCGCAATCACCTACCAAGCCGTCATCAGTGCGGTTGATACCTACATCAACAACTACTGCGCCCTGTTTTACCATGTCTTTGGTGATAAATTGGGGAATGCCGATAGCAGCAAATACGAAATCTGCGCTCTTAACTTCTTCCGCCAGATTTGCGGTGCGTGAATGGCAGACAGTTACGGTGGCATTTGCAAAATCACCGTACTGCATCAGCATCATGGCAAGCGGTTTACCAACTATATTTGAACGACCGACTACTACCGCTTTTTTGCCGGAAGTAGGCAGGTTGTAACGTTCTAGCAGGGTAATGATTCCGGCAGGTGTGCAGGAGCGAAAACCGGGCAGTCCCAGCATCAATTTACCAACATTCATTGGATGAAATCCGTCAACATCTTTACCTGGATCGATAAGTTCCAAACAACGCTGGCTGTCTAATCCTTTAGGCAAAGGGAGCTGAAGCAGAATGCCGTCAACTTTGTCATCAGCGTTAAGCTTTTTGATCAGATCTTCAAGCTCCTGCTGAGAAACTCCTCCATCAATGTGATGCGCAAAGGAAACGATTCCTGATTTTTCACAGGCTATTTTCTTATTGCGAACATAAACTTCTGATGCTGGATCTTCTCCGACAAGAATGACTGCCAGACCGGGCGCTCTGCCGAATTCTGATTTAAGGGAATCTATTTCAAGCTTTAGCTCGCCGCGGATGGTGAGAGCTGTTTCTTTTCCGTTTAAAATAATCATAGTGTTCTCCGTGCTGAGGTGTTCGAGACACTGATTCCATATAATACAAAGGGCCGGAGTGCAATTGCAGCCCCGGCCCCTTAAATAATCCTGTAAAACCTGCGTAAACCTAGTCTTCTGGGAAGAATGCTTCGCGAAGAGCAGGTCCGTAGTAGATACCTTCATCTTCGAGATCTTCTTCAATGCGGAGAAGCTGGTTGTATTTAGCAAGTCTGTCACTGCGGCACAAAGAACCGGACTTAATCTGACCGGTATTAAGACCTACAGCAAGGTCGGCAATGAAGTGATCGCTGGTTTCACCGGAACGGTGAGAAACAACGGTGGTGTAACCGGCCTGTTTTGCAAGCTCAATGGTATCGAGGGTTTCAGTAACAGTTCCAATCTGATTAAGTTTAATAAGAATGGAGTTACAAACACCGCGTTCGATGCCTTCTGCAAGGATATCAGGGTTGGTAACAAAGATATCATCACCTACAATCTGAATGCGTTCACCGAGTACTTCAGTGTGACGTTCCCAGCCTTCCCAGTCACCTTCTGCAAGTCCATCTTCAATGGAAATGAGAGGGAAACGGTCGCAAAGATCAACATAGAACGCTGTCAGTTCATCAGCTGTGAACTCTTTGCCTTCGCCTTTCAGCACATACTTGCCGTCTTTGTAGAATTCGGAAGCAGCAGCGTCAATTGCGAGAGCAATGTCATGACCGGCTCTGTATCCAGCTTTTTCAATAGCTTTGATAATGTACTCAAAAGCTTCTGCATGTGAATTAAGATTCGGAGCGAATCCGCCTTCGTCACCGACTGCGGTGTTGTGACCGTCAGCAGCGAGAATTTTCTTTAAAGCATGGAAGGTTTCAGAACCCATGCGGAGAGCTTCCGCGAAAGTTTCAGCACCCAAAGGTACAATCATGAATTCCTGAATATCAAGGTTGTTAGGAGCATGCTCCCCACCGTTAATGATATTCATCAAAGGAACTGGCAGAACCTTTGAATTTACGCCGCCAAGATACTGATAAAGAGGAATTCCGAGCAGGTTGGAAGCAGCTCTTGCAACAGCCATGGAAACACCCAGCATTGCGTTAGCGCCGAGTCTTTCTTTGTTCTCAGTTCCATCAAGATCAATCAACAAGTTATCAATAGCGACCTGACGCAGTGCGTCCTGTCCTACGAGAGCTTCCGCTATTTCTTCGCGAACGTTGGCTACAGCAACCTGTACACCTTTTCCGCCGTAACGGTCTTCATCACCATCGCGAAGTTCAAGAGCTTCGCGAGTTCCGGTGGATGCACCGGAAGGAACAGCAGCACGGCCGGTGGCTCCGGATTCAAGAACCACTTCTACTTCAATTGTGGGGTTACCTCTGGAATCAAGAATTTCTCTAGCCCAGACAGCTACGATAGTGCTCATGACATTTCTCCTTGAAAATAGATAAACATTACTTTTTCCGGTTTACTTCCGAAATGTCGGTAACAAGCTCCGACAATAACTCTACGACCGTCTATTCATCAACGCCGAACCAGCTCATGCGGAGTCCGTCCAAAAGGAGGGTTGGTTCCACAAGGTCTATGGCACAGCATACTTCAGCTATTTTAGAGGCAAAGCCTCCTGTTGCAATGAGTTCTACCTCACCGCCTAAAGTACCACGTAATCTTTCACTAAGTCCCTCGACCATTGCGGCAAATCCGAAAATAAGCCCTTGGTTAAGGCTGTCCGCAGTACTTCTTCCCGGCCTGACAACTGTTGATTCAAGCTCAAGAGTAATATGCGGAAGCTTTGCTGTCTCAGAAGAAAGCGCCTTGGTAGACGACATCACTCCGGGACAAATCAAGCCACCCATATACGCGTTTCCTACAACACAATCAAATGTGGTTGCAGTTCCGAAATCAACAACAATTATATTTTCGCTATCACTAATACAGCGTCCCGAAAAGGCTGTTACAAGCCTGTCAGCTCCAACTTCCCACGGACGTTCATACTTGTTTTCTAAAGACAGCTCAATATCCTTAGGCACAAATTTCAAATCACACGATAAAAATTTCTTTACCGCAGATTTTAAAATCGGATTCATGGGGGGAACGACAGACGAGACGGCTCCTCCTACAATATCCTTCGGAGAATATCCGGCTACGCGGCATATTTCAAGAAGTCTAAGTCCCCACGAATCAGATGTTCCACCGGGATCAGTTGGCAAAACAAAAGAAAGACCAATATCAGAGCGAGTCGAAAAACCTATTTTGGTATTAGTATTACCTACGTCGAAAAGTAAAATAGTTTCGGAATTCAAAAACTTCTCCTGAATACATATAAATTCGAATTATAGATAGTCAGAGTTATACTCTATTACAGCACATTAACTCTTTCATTTTTAATATTCATCACAACAACGCTACTTTTATGTAAATCCAGCAACTATTTTTAGATAGCAAAGAGCACAAAAAAGCGACGTGATGGTTTTCCTTAATCAATTACCATAATCAGCGGGAACTAGAAACATATAGCTGTAAATTTCTGAAACTGATTTCACGGAAGCAGAAAACGCTACAGATTGCGCGTACTTCATTCCGTAGCAGTAATCAAGAAAGATCGCCTTATTAAAAGATTACTCACCTAACCATATTAATAATATTTCTGCTTAATTTTCAATTAAAGTTATAGATGTTTGATAAAGAGAATATTGACTTGATTACAAATTAAAACTAACAATTAATAATCAATTAAAGATTATTTGATTAATTACCAAAAGCATTGCGGAGCGTAACCGTGACGGATAAAAAACTTCTTTCCATAGCAGAAATATCTCGCTCACTTGAAGTCCCGGAGTCAACTCTTCATTACTGGAAAAACAGGTTTGCACAGTATCTACCAAGCACAGGCAGAAACAGGCAAAAACGTTTTAAACCAGAAGCAGTTGAAATTTTTTCACTGATAGCATCCATGCTTAAGCAAGGACATACTGCCGAAGATGTTATGGTTGACCTTTCCAGAAAATATCCGGTCAACGTCGCAATTGAACAACCTTCTCAGGATATGACACCGCAATCATCTCCCGCTCAGTTTCAATCCATTGGGATGGAACCAGCAGTACAGATGGCCGCTGCAATGGGATCAGAAATAGCTAAATCCATAACTGAAGGGTTAAAAGATCTGCTTTCAAACATTCCGCAAACGTCTATCCCTGCTGAGGGGATACTGCCTGAAGAAATACGCTGCGGAATGGAAAAGAACGCCAGTGATTTAAATGAACAGGGCTCAGACATTCAAACCCTTAAAGAAGAAAATACCTGCCTTAAGGATAAATTATCCATAATGGAAGCAGAACTGGTCAGATTGCGCAAGGATAGACGAGAACTTGAAAAGTTCCTTCTTGACAAGCTGAAAGCCGTAACTAAATAGCCTACAAGCAAGCCGAATTTGTCGTCATAATCACGACAACAAGGCTTTCCCCCTTATTATCACCATATCAGCCTTTCGACTGCTACCGGCAGTCGAAAGGAATTTAATTATTGGAGGAAAACTGATGACTGAACAAACAGAAAAATTTGAATTTAAAGCTGAAATAAACCAACTCCTGGACATCCTTGTCCACTCTCTCTACACAAATCGCGAAATCTTCCTCAGAGAGCTCGTCTCAAACGCATCCGATGCACTTGATAAAATGCGTTTTGAAATCAATCGTGACTCAGCTCTTGATGATGATATTGAACCGACTATCACCATATCCTACAACGAAGAAACCAAATCCATCACCGTTGCCGACACCGGAATAGGCATGACCAAAGACGAAGTCATGGCTAATATCGGAACAATCGCTCATTCAGGATCAGCAGAGTTCATCAAACAGGCCGCTGATACAAATGAAAGCCTCGACAGCCTCATCGGACGTTTCGGTGTAGGTTTCTACTCTGCATACATGGTTTCTGATAAAGTTGTTGTCCGCACAAAATCTTTCAAAAAAGACGCACCTGCTATTCAGTGGGTTTCTGACGGAAAAACCAACTACGAACTGACCATCCTTGATGAAGAGTTAACTCATGGAACATCCATTGAAATCTTTCTGAAAGAAGACATGGTTGAACGTTTCGGTTCCGAAGATACTCTTAAAGGGATTGTCTCCAAGCATTCTAATTTCGTATCTTTCCCAATCATGATCGGCGACGAAAGAGTAAACACAGTAACAGCTCTTTGGCGCGAACCTAAATTTCAGATCAAACCTGAACAGTACGAAGAATTTTATAAATTCCTCACTTACGATCCTAATGCTCCCATCAGCACACTTCACTTCTCCGTTGATGCTCCTGTGCAGTTCAACAGTCTTCTTTTCGTTCCAGAAAAAGACCTCGACATCTTCGGCATGGACCGCGACAACTGGGGCATTGATCTTTACGTCCGCAGAGTTCTGATTGAACGTCAGAACAAAAATCTACTACCTGAGTACTTGAGCTTCATCAAAGGTGTTGTGGATACCGAAGACCTGCCACTGAACATTTCCCGCGAAACTCTTCAGGATAACCTGCTGATCGGCAAAATACGCTCAACACTGACAAAACAGGTTCTCTCTCAGCTTGAAAAAACTGCGAAAGATGATCCTGAAACATATGCAAAATTCTGGAAAGCACACGCTAAGATATTCAAAGCAGGACATCAGGACTTCTTAAACAAAGATAAATACGCAAACCTGCTCCGCTTTGATTCATCCAAATCTGACGGCGAAGCTTTAGTTTCATTTGATGATTACATCGAACGCGTTAAAGACGAACAGAAAGAAATATACTATGCGTTTGTTGCCAGCCGCGAAGCTGCAAACCTTAACCCGCATCTTGAGATCTTCCGCAACAAAGATATTGAAGTTCTTTACCTCTACGAACCTATTGATGAGTTCGTTATGGAAAGCCTCCGCGAACATAATGAATTCACCCTTGTTTCAGCTGAGTACGCAGATCTTGAAAAGCTGGATAAATTTGAATCAGCTAAAAAAGAGCATGAAGCTACCCCTCTAAGCGAAGAACAGTCTAAAGATATGGACGCTCTTGCCGCAAAGATGAAAGAAGTACTAGGCGAGCAGGTTGCAGAAGTTAAAATTTCCGAAAGACTGAGCGACAGCCCTTGCCGTCTGATCAGCCCTAACGGAGCAATGACTTCTTCCATGGAAAAAATTATGAAGGTCATGAACAAAGATACTTCTATCCCTACCAAGACCATGGAAATCAATGCGGACCACCCTCTGCTCCGTTCAATGCTTGAAATATTTGAAACAAACCCTGATGATGAGTTCATTGAACTTTCATCCAAGCAATTGCTTGAATCAGCACTCCTTCTTGAAGGATATCTCAACGACCCTCACGCTCTTGTCGGCAGAATTCAAAGCTTGCTGACCAAAGCCGGCGGATGGTACGCTGAGCTCGATAAAAAGAACTAGCCCTTCCATATACCGGTTTAGATCTTAAGGCCCTGATCGCTTAATTGTGGTCAGGGCCTTTTTTAGTCAAAGTAAAAGTCTGTGTTGAGCAGAAAGTTGCAATAGGTTATTATTAAAAGACTGAAATAGAAACGGTAATTAGAGTTGACCAAAACACGCTTTTCAGAATAAATATCTACCAAAATATAAGAGAGTTACATGAAATCATCCGATTATCCTGATAGATTTAACCTTGAATTAGCTTTAACTCGCTTTGCCGAAGATCGTGAATTGCTAAACACCGCAATTGCTATCTACAATGAAGAAGCCGCTAACCATCTATTAACAATCAGAAAAGCTATCTCCGAAAAAGATTGGGAAAAAGCTACTATCTACACTCACACCCTTAAAGGTGAATCAGGAGCTGTCGGTGCAGTAAAAGCACATATTGAAAGTGACTTTTTAGAAAAAGCTCTTAGGAATAAAGAATTTACAAAAGTATCTAGGATGTATGATCAGGTTGCTGAGGAAATTTCAATTGCTCTGAAAGTTTTACCCGAAATTGAATAGGATTGTAGCGAAGCGGTAATACTTGCTGTCCCTCTTCCATTTTTGGATAGAATGTCATAGCATTAACTATTAATAATTTTTTTAGTTGAGAAACAAAAATGAAAACCATCCTCATAATTGATGACGATCCTAAAATGCTGGATCTTATCAAGCACTATTTAAGAAATGAATCTGTTGAGATTCTAACGGCACCTGACGGTGAAGAAGGGATGGAGTTGTTTAAAGCAAACTCAATTGATTTAGTCATTATTGATATTTTCATGCCCAATATGGATGGAATCCAAACAATACTTGAGATCAAGCAAAAGAAGGTAAACAACAAAATTTTAGTAATTTCAGGCGGTGGCGAATATACAGGGCTGGAATATCTTAAACAAGCCAAAGCACTCGGGGCAAAAGAAGCTCTTGTAAAACCTTTCACTCAAGAAGACATTTTAAAGACTATCCACTCCATGATGAATTAATAATTTGATTTGATTACCTACGAGAACATGCAAGCCCTACTCCGAGCCCCACAAAAGATGTTCCAAAAACCTTGTTCATATGGTTGCCTATTGCAGATCCCTTAAAAATATTTTTAAGCTTTGAGCCACCTGTCGCATATATCATCATACATCCAAAAGCTATTACGATCAGCAATCCCAAGAGCAATGCGAAATGTTGAGCTCCTGCCTGCTGCGCAGTTATAAACTGCGGAAAAAGGGCACTGAAAAAAACTATCGCCTTAGGATTTCCGGCAGCTACCCAAAAGCCTTGCATAAACCGTTTCTTAAATGAAGGAATATCTTTGCCACTAGAATTCTTTTCTTCTATTTTCAAATTATCGGAAAAAAACATTCCTATCCCAAGCCAGACCAGATATGCCGCCCCCACATATTTAATAATCATAAAAGCAGTTTCAGATGCCGCGAGAAGCGCTCCAAGCCCGGCAATAGAAACCACGGCTTGAAAGAATGAAGCTGTACAATTGCCAAGAGCTGCTGCGATCGCTTTTTTTGGGCCAAACTTTACGCCATGCGACAAGGCAAGAATCATACTTGGTCCGGGTATTATGGAAGCCAGAAATACCGTAACAACATATACGACCCAAAATTCTAATGACGTGTGCATCGCTTTCACTCTTTTTAAGTAAGGTAATAAAAAATAAACCGGACTTGATACAATATCAACTCCGGTTCCAATAAGTTCTAAATAATCATCTATACTGTTAAGCTATGCTGATTCAAGTTCTGCTGCAGCTTTTTCTACAGAATCAACAAACTCACGTCTAGCCTGATAAATCTTTTCAGCAACATCGCTATCATGCAAAGCAATAATCTGAGCAGCCATCCATGCGGCATTCTTTGCTCCGACTTTATCAAGAGCAAGAGTCCCGACTGGAAATCCCGGAGGCATCTGAACAGTCGCAAGCAGCGCGTCCATTCCGCCAAGAGCAGAACCGCAAATCGGTACGCCAAGAACTGGCTTGATAGTTTTAGCTGCCACAGCTCCTGCAAGATGAGCGGCAAGTCCGGCTGCACAGATAAAAATCTGGCATCCATCCGCTTCAAAATCTTTCACAAGCTTCGCAGTCCTTTCGGGTGTGCGATGAGCAGAAGAGACAGTAAACACATGAGGAATACCAAGTCTGGTCAACAAATCAGAACAGGGCTGCATTGTATCCCTGTCAGAGATGGATCCCATAAAAATTGCTACTTTTACACTCATTTTTTAAAACCTTTATTTCCTATGTCACGGCGGTAATATGCATCCTTAAAGGAAAGCTTTGCTACCGCTTCGTATGCACGTGCCTGCGCCGCCTTTAGATCAGATCCGAGAGCAGTTACACCCAGTACACGTCCGCCGTTGGTAAGAGTTTTGCCGTCTTTGTATGTAGTTCCGGCCTGAAAAACTTTTACACCTTCAACCTGCTCTGCTTTTTCAAATCCGGTAATCTCCATTCCCTTTTCATAAGAAGCGGGATAACCACCGGCAGCCATTACAACGCATAAAGTTGTTTCTGCTTTCAGCTTAACTTCAACTTCGGAGATTCTGCTTTCAACACAAGCGAGCATAATTTCAGCAAGATCACTGTCCAGACGCATTAACAGCGGCTGACATTCAGGATCTCCGAACCGAACATTATATTCAAGAACAGAAGGACCATCAGGGGTATACATCAGCCCAGCGTAAAGGATACCAACAAAAGGTTCCCCTCTCTCCGCCAGAAGTTTGAGTACAGGTTTGATGACCAGTTCTGCTGTTTCTTCATATTTTTCGCGTGGCAAAACAGGTGCGGGGCTATATGCGCCCATACCGCCGGTATTAGGGCCTGTATCACCTTCGCCAACAGCTTTATGATCCTGCGCAGAAGGAAGAAGTGCGTATTCTTCACCGGAGCAAAATGCCAGAAAAGAAGCTTCTTCACCTTTAAGTGCTTCCTCAATAACAACTCTTTCTCCGGCAGAACCGAACTCTTTTGTGACCATCATTGCTTCAAGAGATTCAATAGCTTCTTCAACTGTGGAAGCAACTACGACTCCTTTACCTGCGGCAAGTCCGTCGGCCTTGATAACTATCGGAGCACCTTTGCTTTCAACGAAAGCTTTAGCGCGCGCAAATTCATCAAAAACCTGAAATGGGGCAGTAGGAACTCCTGAATCACGCATAACCATTTTTGAAAAAGCTTTACTACCTTCAAGATTAGCTGAATATGCGCCGGGACCGAAACAAGGAATACCCTCTTTAGCAAGAGCTTCTTTTATGCCGAGGACAAGCGGCAATTCAGGTCCGGCAACCACGAGATCTATTTTATTTTCTTTAGCAAATTTAACCAGTCCGGGTAAATCATCGTCTTTAATAGGAACGTTGGTCCCTTCCAGACGGGTTCCACCGTTTCCCGGTGCGATAAAAATTTCAGAAACTTTCGGACTCTGTCCAAGCTTCCAGGCAAGTGCATGTTCCCTTCCGCCTGAACCGACTATAAGTACTTTCATAATTTCTCTCTCCACTGATTAAGCTAGGGCTCACTTAGATAAATATCGGCATTTTGGCAAGAAAAGCACTACGATTATAATTGCAGGAATACATGTTTTCTCACTGTCACAGCCCGACAAGAGCATACGCATCATATCATCAAGGGTAAGCATGCGTCCACTAAGAACGGCGTAGAATCAACTGCTACAAACGCTCTAACTCCCAATAAACCAATAGTTTTATTTTTAAATATTTTTAAACTTAACTTACTTTACACTCGCAAGGGCATAATCTAATGCCCCGACTAATTCTTTCAAGTACTCACGGTCTTCAATTTTACCATAGCCAGCACTTTCCACATGAAAAACATCAAAGACACTGTCTTCGGTGGTAGAAATTCTTGCCATGCGCAAATCAATATTCATTCGAGAGAAAGTTACAGCCATATCATAGAGTATCCCAGAGCGATCCTCAGTTCTAATCTCTACAATAGTGCATAATTCACTGGACTCATTATCCACCAAAATCTGAGTCGGGACATTTTGAGATTTTGATCTCACAAGCAAAGAATTTCGTTTTTTGTGCAGTCTATAATCCAGTGAAAGTCTACCGGTCATAGAATACATTATGGCCCTTTCCACTCTCGCCCAAATATCCGCAGGAGTGGTTTCAGCAGGAGGAGTTTCAACGGTAAAAATATTTACTGCTGTTCCATCTGCCCATGAAAAAATATCTGCTGAAAGAATGTTTATTGAATGTAGTGACAAGGCTCCGGTCTGAGCAGCGAAGAGAAAATCCTGATCACGTGAGGCAATAACAATTTTTGTCCTGCCTTCACAACCGCTTTGAGCAGCGCGAACAAGAGTAAGCCCCTTTCCGCCCTTCCCGCCAGGCTTGCGGATAAGATCTTTTTCATACGCACGATTAAACTCTTTAACCTGCTCCATGTGGCATACAATTTCTTCAGATTCTTCGCTCAAAAGATATCTGTCAGGCATTGCTTCAATAATCGACTTCGCTGTATCTTCAGTCATAGTTGCAGAAGCTAAAACCATAACCTTAGTTCTTGTTTCAGCAATTGTCTGAGCATTATCGAACTTATGCATGGACTCTTCAGCCAGAGCTTGATTAAGCCCTGAATACAACTCTCTGAGCAAAGACCCGCTCCAAGAATTCCAAGCCCGTGGCCCTGTAGCCATTGAATCAGCCATGGATAAGATAAAAAGGAGCTTGAGCCTTCGGAGAGATCCCACTTTGCGGGCAACTTCAAGCAACGAATCACCATCACTTAAATCAATGCGCCTTGCAGCTTTAATAAGTGATAAATGCTCCCGCACAAGAAAAATAACATCATCCTTAAAGGCTTCAGAAAAAGAAGTTCGTGACAGTATTCCTGAAGCAATTTTAGCACCGCGTTCACTGTGAGCACGTTCACCTTTACCTATGTCATGAAAAAGAGCTCCGAGCATCAAAATATCGAAATCTGCAGGAGTCAGCCCATTCTCATCTGAATTATCCAAACTTTCAAATTCATCTCTATATATGGAGCAGCATTTCTGCACAGTTAGGAGTGTATGCCTTCCCGGCGGATAACGATGGTACCCATCATACGGAATAAGAGCGGCAACTTTTGCAAATTCAGGCAGAAAAGAATCAAGCAGACCGCTATCAAGCATTTCAAGCGAAGTTCTCCAACCGTATGGAGCTTCAAAGATTTTTATCAATAACGTCAGTGCGGCACCTAGACTAATATCTATTTCGCTATTTATATTCGAAACAGCTCGCCTGGCTTCACGCGTTAACGGATTACCTGTTCTGGATTTTTGTTCAAAAAGTTCAAGTGCTGATTTTAAACTGATCGGCCCTGACCATTCTATAAATTGTCGTGAATCTTTATTAAAGGATTCACGGTAGAGAGCATCCCCCATTGAACGGGCGTTAATCATTGCAAAGTGCAGTTTATTTAAAAGGTCGTTACCTCGCTTTGCCGGAGAATATCCTTTTACTCCGCAAAGATCAGCCACATCTGCAAGCCTTTCAATATCCAGTCGATCCACTTTACGTCCGGCAGTCAAATGCAGAGCGGAACGAGCTCGTATAAGTAAAGCTTCGCCATCTCGCAACACATCAAGATCCTTTTCATTTAAGGGAAAATAGTCACCTTTTATAGAAGCGCACCAATGCACAAACTGGACATCGCGCAGAGTGCCCCATCCATTTTTAAGGTCAGGCTCAAGGACCACCGAATCCATCCCGACACCCACAGTATGGCGATTTTCCCACAGGGTATTGCAAAATGAACTGCCTGCAACGGGAAGAACTTCTTCAATAAATTTGCTGGAAAGATTTTTATATAGATTATTACTTCCGGCTAAAAAACGTAAATCCAGAAGTGAAGCCAAAACCTTAAAATCACTTTTAGCAAGCTCAATATTCTGCTGAACAGAGCGAACAGCATGACCTACGTCAAATTTCAAATCCCACAAAGGGTGAAACAAAAATGCCGCCAGCCCTTCTAAAAGATTAGCATCGGATAGATCTGTAAGAACCAGAACATCCAGATCTGAAAACGGGGAAAGCTTTCCTCTCCCATAGCCACCAACGGCGAGCACGCATAGGTCTTCACAGTCAGAAATAATTCTCTCTGCAACCGCTTCCGCAAGTCTCTCTCTAAAATAACTGTCTACCAAAGCAGCAAAACGTTGAGAGAAATCATGCGGCATACTCTTAGAGCATGCCGCATGAAGAAGATCTCTTCCGGTACGAAGATTTTGAGTAGCAGTCCCGAAACCGGACAAATTCGTCATTAAATGGCGTCCTGACCAGTTTCTCCGGTTCTAATACGCATGACATCATCAACGGGGGTGACGAATATTTTCCCGTCACCTACCTTTCCGGTCAGTGCGGCATCACGGATAGCTTCCATAACTTCAGGGACTCTTTCAGCTTCAACAACAATCTCAATCTTGGTTTTAACCAGGAAATCAACCTGATATTCCGCTCCGCGATAGACTTCTTTATGTCCACCCTGACGGCCGAATCCTTTCACTTCGGTAACAGTCATACCTTTAAGTCCGAGTGCGGAAATGGCTTCTTTCACATCATCAACTTTAAACGGCCTGACTATAGCTTCAATTTTTTTCATAATTATTTCCCTCTTAAAATTTAAAACTGATAACCTGTTTCACTGTGTTCCGCGATATCAAGTCCGCTGGACTCAGCCTCTTCATCAACACGTAAGCCGCAAGCAGCATCAACTATTTTTAGAAGCACTAAGCTTACAACAAAGCAGTACCCCCAAGTACAAACTACAGACTCGATCTGAATCCAAAGCTGAGCCGGATTGCCGTAAAACATACCCTCCGCTCCGACACTTGCGAAAAGTCCGGTTGCAATAGCTCCCCATGTTCCACCGATACCATGAACGCCTACAACATCAAGAGAGTCATCATACTTAAAGATTGATTTGAGTAAAATACCGCCATAACATATCATACCACCACCGAAACCAATAATGATCGAAGCCATAGGGGTAACAAATCCAGCTGCAGGAGTAATAGCAACAAGCCCCGCAACAGCTCCGGAAGCCGCGCCCAAAGTAGTAGGTTTGCCACCATGAAAAGTTTCAACAAGCAGCCACCCAAGAAGCCCTGCGGCAGCTCCAAGATGAGTTGTTACAAAAGCATTTACGGCAATACCATTTGCGGCAAGAGCACTTCCGGCATTAAATCCGAACCACCCGAACCATAAAATACCTGCTCCGAGCAAAGTCATAGGAAGGTTATGCGGAATGAATGACTGCTTTCCATACCCCTTGCGTTTACCAATAACGAGGCAGGCTGCAAGAGCTGCGGCTCCAGAACTCATATGAACAACAGCTCCCCCGGCAAAGTCTAGCGCACCAATTTTACTCATCCATCCGCCGCCCCATACCCAATGACACATAGGGGCATATACAAAAATCACCCATAAAGAAGAAAATACAATCAGAGCCTTAAATTTCATGCGTCCTGCAAAAGCCCCGGTAATAAGAGCAGGAGTAATGACAGCAAACATCCCTTGAAAAATCATAAACAATAAATGCGGCAGATTAGATGCAGGACTATTTAAAGTATCCATCCCGACACCGTTAAGCGCAAAAAAATTAAGTCCACCGATAACCCCGCCTATGTCATCTCCAAAAGCCAGAGTGTAGCCAATAACAGCCCATATGATTGAAACTAGGCCGAGCATCACAAAACTCTGCATAATAGTACCCAAAACGTTTTTACTGCGCGCCATTCCCGCGTAAAATAGCGCAAGCCCTGGTGTCATAAACATTACCAAAGCTGCACAAATAAGAATAAATGAAGTATCCGCTGCATTCATTTTCCACTACTCCCACTCATTGCGTTGTTTACTATTTTTACATTTATGTATTTCGATGCACTCAAAAAACACTTTATTTGCCATTTTTGAAAAAATTCCACCTAAAAAAGTCTATTTTAGTCTCATTAAGCACTCTTTGTGCCAAAAAAATATTTTTTTAGGCAAATTATACATATTTGAAATTTAATTATTATCAAAAACAGCAAATGACGATAAGATTATACCAATAAGCGAAAGAAGCTTCATCTATTAAAGAAATGAGAGCACAATTACACCTATTGCCATAAAACAAATCAGAGTTACTCTATACAGAATAAACAAAGAAAGTCTCACTACAAACCGAGAACCCTCAACCTTTAAAAGGATTGACATCAATACGCGTATTCACAACTATAGAACAACTTAAATTTTATTTACACATGGAGAACCTTATGTCCGCCTACAAATCAAAGTTCATACTTACCATACTATTTCTGTTTATTTCAACAATTGCGAACGCAGCCCCCTTACAGGTTACCGTTTCTATTGTTCCGCAGGAATTCTTTGTTAAAAAAATAGGAGGAGACTTAGTAAAAGTGAATGTAATGGTCAGACCCGGCAGCAGCCCGGCGGTGTACGAACCGCAACCGAAGCAAATGACCCAGCTGAGCCATTCTGCTATTTACTTTGCCATAGGGGTTCCGTTTGAACAGGCATGGCTACCGAGATTTAAATCAGCAAACACAAATTTAGAAATCGTTCATCTAAATGACTCTGTAGTAAGACAGCCAATGCAGGAACATATACATAATGGAGAAGAACATCACGGACACAGTGAAAACTATATCGCCGATCCGCACATCTGGCTTGCTCCGCCCCTTGTAAGAATCATGTCCCTTCAGATTAGAGACTCACTGATAGAGGCAGACCCTCAACACGAAGAAATTTACAGAAAAAACTATTATGAATTTGCTGGGGAAATTGATGAGCTGGACCATGAACTGATTAACGTATTCAAACACTCGTCTAAACCGCAGAGCTTTATGGTGTACCACCCGTCATGGGGATATTTCGCCAGAGTTTACGGACTAAAGCAGATTCCGATTGAATTAGAAGGAAAAGAACCCAGCCCTAAAGAGATGGCTCAGATAATCGACTTTGCACGCAAGAATTCAGTTTCCGCCATATTCATTCAGCCGCAGTTCTCTAAAAAAAGCGCACAGGCAATTGCCTCTTCAATAGGAGCAAAAATTCTGGTCGCAGACCCGCTAGCTGCTAATTGGGATGAGAACTTAAGAGAAACGGCTAAAGCTTTTCTTGGAAACTCACGGTAGCCAGAACGAAAGAGGAAGAAGAAAAAAGGATTAAAGAACTAATGCGAGCCGGATGAACTTCAAAAAATTCCGGCTCGTTCTTTAAACACAAAGCCACTAAAAAACGCTAAAACCTTATTCACCAGAAAACGTTTCTTTTTATTTAGAAGCTGAGTATAGTAAGAAGAGTAAGCATAAAAGCAAATGGTCCGCGCAGCAAAGAAGATACTTTAACATAATGCGGCAGTTCAGCTGATAGCTTTGAACGAAGGGCATTAAACTCTTTATTCATTTCACGGTATTCTTTTGATCTAATAGATCTGGCCTGACGAGATTCGCCGCGCAACATTTCCATATCTCGTCTGTGCACTGAAAGCAGACTTTCAATATTACTCATGAAAAGATCACTCCATCATATGTATAGATATTAAACCGATATGTTTTAAAAAAGTTGTGAACCGGAGAACCCGAAGGGGTCGGGGAGGTGGAGTGGGTCCCCCGGTCCATACTTGACTAACAAGCTGATCTCTATAAAGCACCATCCGTGCCAAAAACAATTTTATTGGCAAAAAAAACCGTTAGCCCCGACAGGTAGCCATTCAGGAGTTAAAAAACGAATTTCAACACCCTTCTACCACTCGTTGTCAATTCATAAATATTACTATATATCATAAAAAACACAAAATAACACGACTAAACCCAACAAAACAAATAAATATATGACTATCTCAATTGACGATTATAAAGCACTATCGCGAGAATTAGACCCTAAAAAACTACAGAAAACGATGCTAAACCTACTTTTAAAGTTGCAAAACGTAGAAAGAGGGTCTCTTTGGATTGAGCGCAACAATATGTATGAATGCGTTGAATCATCAGGGCATCATAGTGAAGCAATAAAAGGTATTAAACTTTCTCCAAATGAAAAAAGTATTGTGGGATGGGTCATACAGAATGGGGAAATGACTATTGCAAAAGCTGGAGCAGATGACAGACATTTCAGTAAAATTGAACAGGATTTTGAAATAAAGAGTAGGCATATTCTATGCTTTCCGCTCCTTCTTAAAGGGAAAGAGGTTTACGGCGCAGTTCAGGTTATTGATACAAGCTCTGATGGGGCTCACTTGAACCTCAATCCCGAATACCTCAACATGTTACAGGAAATGGTAGACATTGGCGCTATAGCCTTAGGCAACTCTTTAGAATTTCAAAAACAGCAAACTAAATACACACAGCTAAGCCAGACTTTAAGCAGCCTTCGCGGTAAAAACTCAATTGTCGGTAAGAGTGCGTCTGTCAGCAAAGCACTTAAACTTGTTAAAAATTATGCTGCAACAAATTACCCTGTTCTTATTTCCGGAGAATCAGGAACCGGTAAAGAGCTGTTCGCTGAAGAAATCCATGTTCAAAGCGACCGTGCGACTAAGCCTTTTTTAACCCAAAACTGTAGTGCAATACCGGAAAATCTTCTTGAGAGTGAATTATTCGGATATGTAAAAGGAGCATTTACTGGGGCATCTGCAAATAAATTAGGGTTATTTGAAGCCGCTGACGGAGGTACTGTTTTTCTCGATGAAATAGGCGATATGGATATCAACCTTCAGGCAAAACTTCTTAGAGTGCTGCAAGAAAATGAAATTAAGCCACTTGGCGGAACTAACACACGTAAAATAAATATCCGTATAATCTCAGCAACCAATCGTAAATTAGAAGAAGAAGTTCGCTCCGGTAGATTCAGAGAAGATCTCTATTACAGATTAAATGTTTTGCCGCTTAAGCTGCCCAGCCTGCACGAAAGAAAAGAAGACATCCCCCTGCTGACCGAATATTTCTTAACTAGAGAAGCATCAAGCAACCACATGCTGCCTAAACAACTAACTCCAGAAGCCATGTCTGCGATGAAGACACATAAATGGCCCGGAAACATTCGAGAACTGGAAAATACTATTAAACAATTTCAAGCCATGGTTGCTGGGGATACTATCCAGTTATCAGAGCTACCTGCACACATTGCAAATCCGGTAACAAAAACCGAGACAAGCTTCACAGGGCAGGAGGCAGACTCATTACAGAGTTCTTCTGACGAAGCAAACTCTACACTTAATCTTGCGTCAATGACGTGGTCAGAGCTGGAGTCTCATTATGTCATGATGCTTTTAAAAAAACATAAATGGAACGTAAGTCAGGCAGCTCGAGCAGCAGGAATAAATCGTTCCACGTTTGATTCACGTATGAAAAAGATCGGCATTACTAAAAGAGTCGATTAACAACGTTTAAGTGGCTGCTCATATCGCTTGCAGTAAAACATCTGGACGTGTCAGTCAGAGGGGTGTTATTCATAAACCGCTTAAGATTCCTGTAACTTTTATATTTTAGCAATATTAATACGCTAATCTGCAGATCTAAAGCTATTGTAATAAAAGATTTTAAACTTCTCATACTTAATGCTGGGTTAATTCCCACTTCAAGGATTTATCAAATGCTCCTTCTTGGAATAGACGTAGGCGGCACACACACTGATGCGGTCGCTATTGGGCCGGACCGGATAGAAGCTCAGGTTAAAGTTGCAACTAACCATGAGGACCTTCTCTCATCCATTAAAAGAGCGCTTGGAACAATTGTAAGCCAGACAGACCCCACGCGCATAAAACAGCTCAACCTTAGTACCACGCTCTCAACAAATTCCATTGTTGAAGGAAAATTTGAGGACGTCGGAATGATTATTTCCGCAGGCCCTGGATTAGATCCGCACTCCTTTATGCTCTGCAAGGACTTTCATGTTCTCCCCGGCTCCTTAGACCACCGCGGATCGGAAACAAGACAACTAGATAATCTTGCTCTGGAAGAAGCTATTTCTTCCTGCCGTAAATCAGGCGTTAAAGTTTACGCAGCAGTCACAAAATTTTCTCCACGTAATCCCTCTCACGAAAAAGAAATAGAGCTGGCCATTGGCGACAATGCGGATTTTATCACCCTCGGACACCAAATCACTGGGCGTTTAAATTTCCCGAGACGTATTGCTACGGCTTTCTACAATTGCGCTGTCTGGCGTATTTTCAATAACTTTGCAGATGCTATTTCCAGCACTCTTGATGAAATGGGACTGAGCCATATAAAGGTTAATATCCTTAAAGCAGACGGCGGAACCATGCCGCTGCCTTTATCAAGAAAAGTTCCGGTTCAATCTATTTTTTCAGGTCCGGCTGCAAGTGTTATGGGCATTATTGCTCTCTGCAAAATAACTCATGACTCCATCATTTACGATATCGGCGGGACGACTACTGACATTGCCATATTTGTCGACGGAACCCCTCTGATTGAACAGGAAGGAATCAACATAGGCTCTCATCCGACACTTGTACGTGCGCTGAAAGTCCACTCCATTGGTGTCGGAGGAGACTCAGCTATTTCCATTCTAGAAGGAACCGTTAAAGTCGGTCCTACACGACTCGGCCCTTCAATTGCTTTCGGCGGGAAAACACCGACTCTCACGGATGCTCTTATTTGGAAAGACTCCTGTAACTGCGGCAATATTGAAAAATCCAAAACTAAATTTGCTGCTTTTGCCGCTCAAAATAAAATGGAACCAGACGAGCTGGCAGGCAAAGCTATCGAAAATGCTATTGATAAAATTCATGATGCAACACGCGAACTTGTTGAAGAAATTAATCAGCAACCGGTTTATACCATCCATGAATTACTCGAAAACAGACGTATAATTCCACGTAAAATTTATATGATGGGCGGGCCAGCTAAGGCCTTGAAAATGGATATCTTCCGCAAATTCAAACTTGCAACGGAAGTGCCTGAAAACTATGATGTAGCCAATGCAATCGGCGCGGCTTTAACCAGAACAACAACTGAGATAGAACTTTTTGCCGATACAGAACGCGGTGTTATGTTCATCCCATCCCTCGGTTACAGAGAAAACGTTCCCCGCAATTACAGGCTTGCGGACGCAGAACGAGACGCTATGAACCATCTGCTGGCTCACCTTGGTGACATGAGTGTTGCTTCAGACGGAGGTAACGCGCACATAACATCGTCTTCATCTTTTAACATGGTGGACGGCTATACGACAGTGGGCAGAAACATCAGAGTTAAATGCCAGATTAAACCCGGCGTAATCCGGACATATTCATAAAACGGAGTTTTTATGCTCAAAGCTAAAAACAGTCTGGGAATTATATTTTTCCCTGCATTTGACTGGGCGATTTCGCCGACGCACCCGGAAAGAGAAGAACGTCTTTTATACACTCAGGACCAACTGCGTGAAGAAGGTCTTTTTGATATTGAAGGAATACGCGAATACAAACCAGAAGTGGCAAAGACAGAAGATATCGAAAGAGTCCACTTCTGCTTTCCGGAGACGGAAGCAGTCGCGACACGTTCTCATTATATTTCAGCAGGCGGAGCCATTAAAGCAGCAGAACTGATAATGCAGGGCAAAAGAGACCGCGCCTTTGCCATGGTGCGCCCTCCGGGGCATCATGCAATGAAGACAGTCCAAGGTTCCCGCGGGTTCTGCACAATCAACGTCGAAGCTATTATGTGCGAACATATCCGTGAAAAATACGGACAAAAACGCATAGCCATAGTGGATACAGATTGCCATCACGGTGACGGCACTCAGGATGTATACTGGCACGATCCCAATACTCTTTTCATTTCCATGCATCAGGATGGGCGAACACTTTATCCTGGAACAGGTTTTCCAAAAGATGCTGGTGGACCGAAAGCACTGGGCCGTACCATCAATATTCCACTGCCTCCCGGGACTTCAGACGCGGGATTCATGATGGTCATGGAGCAGATAGTCATGCCCTTACTGGAGGACTTCAAGCCGGACCTGATTATAAACTCAGCAGGGCAGGATAATCATTTCACTGACCCTATTACCAATATGAATTTTTCAGCACAGGGGTACGCCGCGCTCAACACTATGCTAAAACCGGACATTGCTGTACTTGAAGGCGGTTACGCCATTCAAGGGGCATTACCGTATGTAAATCTGGGTATCAGCCTTGCTATGGCAGGAGTTGATTACTCCCATGTGCGCGAACCAGCATGGAACCCTGAATCACTCAAAGAATCAGCCGATGTTCTGAACTATATTCAAATGCTTTGCGATACTCTCCCTGAGATATATTTTAACCCTCCGACTCAAAGCAGCGAAGGAATAATAAAAGGTGACTGGTCAGTACGTCACCGTAATATTTTCTATGACACCGAAGGCTTTACTGAGTCACAAACGGAATCTTTATTTTTATGTGACCATTGCCGCGGACTGCTTAAAGTTGAAACACAAAAAGAAAACGGTCCCATTGGCTTCGGGATTGAGATTCCTATTGGAGCTTGTGATAGGTGCCGGAATCTTGGCTATTCTATTATGGAAGAAGCTCAGGTCAAAAGCAAATATCGCTATATACAGATGATTAACCGCAGCGAAAAAGAATACCTGCGTTACGGTTTCTGAAAGCGTAAGAAATGACCATTAGGATAATGCGCCTACAAAACGCAAAAAGCCCGCAACAATTCTTGTTGCGGGCTTTTTGCTTTCATTTTGAAAATTAACTTTAACTTTCTTTCACCGTCTGCGGAAGGTTTTTGATATAAATATCCTGCTGGGGAAAAGGAAACTCAATGCCTTTTTCTTTAAATGCATCCCATATCGCAAGCAGTGTGTCCGATTTTATCCTTCCAGTCCCTTTTTCAGGATCTCCAATCCATATTCTTAACTCAAAATCAACGGAACTTGCTCCGAATCCTGTCATTCTACATACCGGAGCAGGGTTCTTAAGAACTCCTTTCACGGTAAGAGCTACCTCTTCGCTGACCTTCATCGCTTCCCGAACATCCGAGGAATAAGCAACTCCAAAAGGAATTCTAAGCCTTACGGAACTGTCACCGTAAGTCCAGTTTATAACCTGCCCTGTGATAAGAGAATCATTTGGAATCAAGTACTCTTTTTTATCAAACGTTTCCATTGATATAAAACGGGCATTGAGAGATTTAATCTTACCTCGAGCATTTCCAACTTCTATAATATCACCGGGCTTAATAGATCTTTCAAGAAGCAGAATAACCCCGCAGACAAGATTTGAAATAACCTTCTGCAAGCCGAAACCGACACCAACACCTACAGCTCCTGAAAAGATAGTCAGACCGGTAAAGTCTACCCCTATTCCTTTCAAGCCCAAATACACAGCTAAGGTCATAAACCCGACTTTACAGGCTTTAGAGATCAATACTTGCAGTGAAGGGGAAAGAGATCTCGATTTTGCAATTCTGTCCTGAGCAATCTTATTCGAAAAAGTAGCAACTTGAATCAAAGCTAAAAGAAGGATTATTCCCTTGAAAAGAACTATGACCGAGAGGTTCTTATCATTATAGACAAATCCTACAGTATCAAGAAACGCTACAGTTTTTCCAAGTAATCCGAAAACATTAAGAGCCGCCATGACCCAGGCTGTGGTTGAAATAACTCTGGCCCAAAACCTATTCATAACTAGGCTGGAAGCAATCTTAATAATTACCCATGCAGCAGTAAGGGAACCTGCAATAACAAGTAAACTCGGCTTATAATTTTGAGCAGTAAGAATATAGACCGACAATTTAAAAAGAAGAACACTGAAAACCAGCCCTAGTTCTCTTAAAATTGTCTTAACAAAAAGGCTCTCCAACACAACTGTTGGCAGCTTCCCTTGTAACGACGCTTCAATCTTAGGAGTTATTTTTTTATGAAAAAATCTTCCGAGCAGAAAAATTAAAGGAATGAGGACTATCTCTACTGCTCCATGCCATGAATAAAAAGCTTTAACGACAGATTTTTGCAGATCGTTAAGCCATTTTATCAAGTCATTTCTTAAAAATTTCTCAACAGTTGATATATCCATAAAACTTCCTTTTTAGCAGAAAATATCCAATAATGTTCCTAAAAATAGAACTACTGAAACAACCCCATTAAGAGCAAAAAATGCCATATTCACACGGCTCATATCATCAACCGAGATAACTTGATGCTCAAAAATCATGATTGCCCCTACGATAGCAGTTGTGGTGAAATATATCCACCCCAACCCTGCTGAAAGTCCGGCCAACAGAAAGAAAATAACGGTGTTTGCATGGCAGAATGTGGAGATAGTAAGAGAACTTTGAAGTCCCAGACAGGCTGGAATGGAAAATAATCCGCGATTTCTGTCAAATTTTCGGTCCTGCGTTGCGTAAAGAATATCAAATCCTGCAACCCAAAAAAGGACTCCCGTGAAAAAGAGTATGGCTGGTAAGGTAAACTGAGGATCAACAAAGAGCCAACCTGCAAGAGGAGCAAGCCCGAGAACTGATCCCAGTACAAAATGGCACAGCTTTGTAAAACGCTTGGTAATAGAATAAAATGCTGACCATGCAAGAGCAAAATAAGACAATTTATAGCAAAGCTCATTCATACTTTTACAAGCAATTACAAAAATCACACCGCAAATTAAAATAAAAAATATAGTAAAAAAAGATGATAATTCTCCCGTAACTAATGGACGGGTACGTGTTCTGGGATTTTCACTATCAATATTTATATCTACAAGCCTGTTAAAAGCCATAGCAAAAGATCTTACCGCAACCATTGCAATTGTCAGCAGCAAAAAAGGTTTAAATCCCGGCCATCCACCTGCTGCAAGAAAAAGCCCCATGTAGGCAAACGGCAATGCAAAAATAGAATGTTCAATTTTAATCATTCGGCATACAATTGCAGTATCAGCCCATAGAACTTTTAATTTATTACGCAACAAATTAGTCAAAACAGACTCCTTATCAGTCAATCCGCTATTTATTTAGTCAAAATTTTTCAATAATTACAGCACCTGCAACAACAAGTAGAACTCCAACTATTCGCATGGGAGATGCTTCACGCGTGGCGTATCCTATAAGGCCAAAGTGATCCAAGAGAATTGATGCTGCCATCTGCCCTGCAATCATCCAGCACATCATTGTTCCCGCGCCGAGAACAGGTGCAATAACCACAGCAGAAGCCACAAAAAAAGCTCCCATGAACCCACCGGTCCACATCCACCAAGGACCTCTCAACGTTGATCCGATTTCCGGAACAGAAATTTTGGTAAAGTAAGCATATGCTATCAAAGCCAACGTGCCGACAGCAAAAGAAATAGTCGCAGCCAGAACAGGGTCACCCACAAAATTTCTCAATTTCATGTTCACTCCGGCCTGAGTCGGCGCCAAGGCTCCGAAAATAACCGCAAAAGCGATGAAGAGCAGCCGCATATTACCCCCTGTTTTCAAGAAACTATAAAGTAAAAAGACAACAGAGTAACCCGCTTAACCATGGTTGCAAAGAAAAGTCGGTATCGTTTAAAAAATTGCGACCCGTAAAAGCTGTTAGCTTAAGCGGGTCGCAATAAGAACATAATATAAAAAACTAGTTGCGAGTTACAAGACCGTAGTTTTTCTTTCCCTTACGGATAAGTAAAACTTCTCCGCCAATAAAATCAGCTTCAGTCGGAACATATTCAGAATCACTGACGCGTTCATTATTTATATAAAGACCTCCGGCAGTGATATCCTTGCGGGCCTGCCCCTTTGATTTTGACAACCCAAGATCAATAAGAATCTGGGGAATATCAGGAATAGCGTCAGCAGTGTATTCTACGCCAGGAGCTGCTTCCATTGCTTCGCGAAGTGTAGCTGAATCTACAGATTTCACATCTCCACCACCAAAAAGAGCTACTGTTGCCGCCTGAACTTTTTCAAGTTCTTCCTTGCCGTGAATCATAATGGTTGTTTCTTCAGCAAGACGCTTGTGAGCAACACGCATATGCGGAGCTTCTTCGTGACTTTTTTCAATCTCTGTAATCTCTTGTTCAGTCAGGAAAGTAAAAAACTTAAGGAAGTTAATCACATCTCTGTCATCTGTATTAATCCAGAATTGATAGAAAGCATAAGGAGAAGTCATTTCAGCATTAAGGAAAATTGCGCCCTTTTCACTTTTACCGAATTTCTTACCGGAGGCAGTGGTAATGAGCGGAAAGGTCAACGCAAAGCCTTCACCAGCAGCTTTACGACGGATAAGTTCACAACCAGCAGTGATATTGCCCCATTGATCTCCTCCGCCAATCTGCAGCTGGCACCCATATTCTTTATAGAGGTGGTAAAAATCAAATCCTTGAAGGAGCATATAGCTGAATTCTGTGTAGGAGATACCTACATCTTCACGACCGAAACGCCCTTTAACGGATTCCTTGGCAAGCATCCAGTTAACAGTAAAATGTTTGCCGATATCACGGAGCATCTCAAGAAATGAAACATTTTTTGTCCAGTCATAGTTATTAACAACATCTGCCTTAGCGCCAGAATTTCGCTCACAGAAAGCTCCAATTTGAGACTTGATATTCTCTGACTGACTTTCGATTTTTTCGTAACTTAAAAATTCGCGTTCTTTATCTTTACCACTGGGATCGCCGACTCTTCCTGTTGCTCCGCCAAGAACAAACAAAGGATTATGACCAGCTCTTTTCATACGCACAAGACAAAGAAGAGGTACTAGATTACCAATGTGCAGACTGTCAGCAGTGGGATCAAAGCCGCAATACATGGTTCTGCCGGGAGTAGACAAATACTCACGTACTTTATCTTCGTCAGAAACCTGATGAACCAAACCGCGCCACTTAAGTTCGTCATAAATATTCATGTTAACCTCTTTATTGAATTTACTGTATTTGCTTATAAAAAAACAAATCTAAACTTAGTAATTTTTAACATCCGACAATCTGATCTGTCTTCCAAGCGTCAATGGAGATGGTTCTTCCTGTAGCCTCATCAACCTCAAGCAAAACGCCCTGCAGTTCCACAGGTCCACCTGCAACTCGCCATTTCTGGGGTAATCCTGTCACAAATCTCTTGATCACCGGCCCAGGAGCCAGTCCAAGACAGGAATCAACAGGACCGCACATTCCTGCATCCGTAATATACCCGCAACCGTTTTCAAGTATTCTTGCGTCATTGGTCTGAACATGGGTATGCGTTCCAAAAACAGCCGAAACACGGCCATCAAGATATCTGCTTAGACACTGTTTTTCAGACGTTGCTTCAGCGTGAAAATCTACTAAAATTATTTTTATCTCAGGTGGAAGCTCTTCAAGAACTTTGTCAGCACAGCGAAACGGACACTCGCAAGCACTCATGAAAGTTCGCCCCTGAAGGTTCACGACAGCTATCGATAACCCTTCACGTATATTAAAAGAAGTCCAACCTCTCCCAGGAGCCCCTTCTGCGACATTGGCAGGCCTGACGATTCTATCGTTTGAATTAAGATACGAATATAAATTCTGAAATTTCCAAATATGATTTCCCGATGTTAAAATATCAATCCCACTTGCGAGAAGCTCTTTAGCATTTTTAAGAGAAAGCCCTACACCGGATGAGGCATTTTCTCCGTTAGCCACAATAAGATCAAGACTGAGCTTCTTTCGGAGGTCAGTCAGTTTTAAAGCAATCCCCTTGCGTCCGGGTCTGCCGAATATGTCACCGAGAAAAAGAATCCGCACTATGCTCACCTAGTGGCTGATCTGAAATTTGTAGAGGAAAGAAAGAAGCGGATGGAAGGTCGGCCCGAAGGGACAGACCCTCCGGGCCGCTATAAAACTCATCTATTTAGCATAACCTACGGAACGACGTTCGCGTATAACGGTTACTCGAATCTGACCTGGATAGGTCATATTATTTTCAATCTTAGTAGCAATGTCTTTACAGAGCATATGCGTGTTATCATCAGTAACTTTTTCAGCATCTACCATAACTCTGATCTCACGACCTGCCTGAATTGCGTAAGCTTTTGATACGCCGTCAAATCCGGTAGCAACATTTTCAAGTTCTTCAAGACGCTTAACGTAGTTTTCAAGAAGTTCCTTTCTTGCTCCTGGACGTGCTCCGGAGAGGCTGTCCGCTGCTTGAACAAGTGTTGCCAGAATTGACTGAGGAGGAATATCTTCATGATGAGCTTGAATAGCATGGATAATCTCTTTGGATTCACCATGTTTTTTAGCAAGATCAGCACCGATTACAGCATGTGGACCTTCAATTTCATGGTCAACAGCTTTACCGATGTCATGAAGTAGACCAGCACGTTTAGCAATTTTCTCATCCACTCCAAGTTCTGCAGCCATAATACCGCAAAGAAATGCAACTTCGAGTGAATGCTGGAGTACATTCTGTGAATAACTGGTTCTATACTGCAACTGTCCGAGAAGTTTTACAATCTCAGGGTGAATGCCATGGACACCTACATCAAATGTAGCCTGTTCACCAATTTCACGAAGCTTAACATCCATTTCCTGCTCAACTTTATTTACCACATCTTCAATGCGGGCAGGGTGGATACGTCCATCATGAATAAGCCGTTCAAGAGCCTGTTTTGCAATTTCTCTACGAAGCGGACTGTATGCAGAAAGGACAACAGTTTCAGGTGTATCATCAATGATGAGGTCAACTCCTGTAGCTGCTTCGAGAGCTCTGATATTTCTACCTTCACGCCCAATAATACGCCCTTTCATGTCTTCTGAAGGCAAGCCTACAGCTGTAACGGTCTGTTCATTGATGTAGTCACCGGAGTAACGCTGAATAGCAAGAGCAAGAATTTTGCGAGCTTTACGGCTGCCTTCTTCCTTTGCTTCCATTTCAATTGCACGAACCATTTTACCGGCTTCGTGACGAGTCCGGCTTTCTATTTCCGTCATGAGCTTTTCACGAGCTTCTTCAACTGTCAGTCCTGAAACTTCCTGCAATTTGCGCTCGTGCTCATCCTTTCTTCTTTCAAGCCCTTCACGAAGTTCTTCGAGTTTCTTTTCCTGCTTGATCATGCGCTTTTCAAGAGACAGTACTTCAGACTCTTTTCCTGCTACAGTTTCAAGCTTTTTCTCAAGTCGCTCTTCTTTTTCCTGAAGACGCTCTTCCTGTTTTTTCAGGCCGCGTTCAATTTCTTTGAACTCATTTTCCTGCTCTTTTTTGAGAGAATAGACTTCAGCCTGAGCTTGAAGTCTGAGTTCTTTTTTCATGGCTTCGGCTTCTTTACGAGCCTCCTGCACAATCCTGTCAGCTAACCCTTGTGAATCGGCTATGCGCTTAGAATTCACATATCGGTGCAGGGCATATCCGCCTGCGGCACCCAGGGCCATTCCCAATAATATTAGAAAGAAATCCCCAACCATGCCATTCTCCTTTTATGTTGACAGGCCCTTTAAGACCTGATTTTTCACTACCGATCATCAAACGATCAGAGGTAACAATCTTCCATGGAGAATAGAAAAGAGACGGAGGCTGTTAGCAGAGGAGTAGCGGACTAAACAGCTTTATGACAATTAATATCCCTTTAATTGTCATAAATTCTGGAAATCCTGTTAGGGACCCCGGAGATGCCGTGTTGCCGTAGAGGTTAGAACCTAGTCTAACAGGTGGGCGCTGTACTTGAAGTTTTAGGCTTCCCGGTAAACCGGGCATGCTCACCACTCCAATGATACTTGCTCCCTTTTTCAATATATTGGTTCAGAATCTATAGGGCAATCACGAACTCCCCAGGGAAATATATCTATATCCTAAATTGTAATCATCGTAACAACTACAAATCACTTCTCTAATAGCGCGTTTATCTTCTCTTCCATCATTTCTAGCTTGCGGCTGTTTTCAAGATAGTCATCAGCAAGGCTTAAGGCTAAACAAGTCAGCAACTTTTCCCTACTTACATCCTTTCCGCCTCGAGTAAGTTCACCGAACCGTTCTTCAAGCACATCCTTTGCGGCTTCTATTCTTATTTTGTCCGCATCAGTCTTGAACGATATTTCAAGGCCTAGAACCGGTATAGTGTAACGAGGCATATTTGTATAACTACCATCATCCTCTAGAATTTTATTATCATCCATCCGAGTTTACACCATAAAATGGGCTAAATCACGAACAGAAAAATAAAAATTCCTATTCAAGATTTCCTTCAACTTTATTCAGAAGAAACTCAATGCGATTACGGACTTCGTCCTTACGTTGTTTCTCTTGCTCGACTTCTTCAAGAAGAAACGTATTTTCTTCTTCTAGTTGTTTAATCTTCTGCAGCATTTTATCGAAACGTTCTTCCAATTGAGCGATTATTTCCATTCTTCTAACCTAATACCTTATCTTTACAAAATCAAGACTTCTGAGAAGTCCGGGAAATGTTGACTTGTCTTGATCTAGCGACAGCTAAATCACCGTCATTCACATTTTTAGTAATAGTTGATCCGGCGGCTATAAGCACACCGTTTCCGACAGTAACGGGAGCTACTAGAGCTGTGTTGCTGCCGATAAAAGCATTTTCACCAATAATAGTTTTAAACTTATTTTTTCCATCGTAATTGCAGGTAATAGTTCCTGCACCAATATTTGTTCCTGCTCCGATTTCACTGTCTCCGAGATAGGTAAGATGGCTTGCTTTTGCCCCTTTTCCAAGGATAGCTTTTTTCATCTCAACAAAATTACCTATCTTCGCCCCTTCTTCAAGCACGGCCCCAGGACGAAGACGACCGTAAGGACCAACTGAACACTCAGGTCCAACCTTTGCGTCTTCAAGATGGCTGTACGCTTTAATTTCCGCATTTTCACCGATATTGCTATCAATTATTACAACATGAGATTTAATTACAGCGCCCGATGCAATTGAAGTTTCACCATAAAGCTCACATGGTCCGGTCATTTCCACACCCGGCTCAATCTTTACACGGGGGCCAACAACTGCGGATTCCCAATTATGAATTATCACTCCGGAACGCAACCAATTTTCTGCCATTCTCATCTTGAGTGTTGATTCTGCCTTTGCAAGCTCATAAGGACTGTTAATTCCCATAAGGTCAACAGAATTACCGCAATCAACAGCTGTTACATGCATCCCCCGATCTACGGCGAGATCTACCAAATCCGTGATATAATATTCACCACTTTTATTTTCATTGGTAAGATTGAACAACAAATCTTCTACAACAGAGATTTTAAGACAATAAATTCCAGCATTAACTTCTCCGCTGGCAGGTCCGTGTATAAACTCGTCATAATCTTTAGCTTCAACAATTGCCGTAACCTGCCCTGCTTTATTGCGAATGACTCTCCCGAACTGATTGGGTTCGTGAGGAGTAATCGTAACAAAAGACAAGTCGGCACCGTCTTCTTTTACTGCATCAAGAAAATCACTGACAGCCTTTGCGCTTATAAGTGGAGTATCCCCGTTTATAACTAAACAATACTCATGACCGGAATTCTTAACGCAATCCCAGCCTTGCTGCAGGGCATGCCCAGTTCCAAGCTGCTCTTTTTGAAGAATAAACCTTTCCTTCATTTGAGGAAAGGAATCTTCGACATACTCAGAGCCAAACCCGACTATTGTAAATATCTCATCACCGATGGATGGGCGCAATGCGTTGTAAACATAATATAGCATCGATTCACCTAGAAGAGTCTTTAGGACCTTAGGTTTATCAGAGTGCATACGTGTCCCTTTTCCTCCTGCGAGAACAAGGGCACAAGCTAATAAATCATGCATTATAATCTCTCCGTATTTATTACTGGCAAGTAGTTATCAGGTTGCATTAACGGAGTAAATGAACAAAGATTTAAAAATTTAAAAAATATATTTAACCTCAAAAGATAACTTCACGATTTCGGATAGTTATACTCTATTACTTTAGATTTAAATGATTTGAATAATTACCAGAAATAATGAGAATGGAACTAAATTTAATTTTGTTTTTTATTTTATTAAAAATTAACAGGCATTTAATTACGATTCTAAAAAATATTTATCTTATTTATACGCTTTCCACAAAAAAAAGGAGCAGACTGTTAAACAGTCTGCTCCTGAGTAGCCATGGGGCTTTTGAGCCTGAAAAATAAACTCTTGCGAGCCTATGCTTCGGGCATACTAGGCAGCATCTTTACAGCTTAGGCGAGCAATCGCTCTGTGAAGAGCAGCCTGCGCGCGAGCTGATTCGAGACTATCCTTTGCTTTTGCCATACGAGCTTTCGCTTTTTCCTGAGCTTTCTGAGCTCGAGCGACATCGATCTCAACGGCCTTTTCAGCAACCTCGGCTAAAATAGTCACTTTGTTATTCCCGACTTCAGCAAAGCCGCCGGAAACGAATACATAGTGAGTGCGGGAACCATCATTATAATGAAGGTTACCTATGCCAAGAGCCGAAAGAAAGGGTATGTGATTGGCCATAATACCAAACTCACCCTCAATCCCAGGAGCACCGACATAGTCGACTTCCTGAGAAAGGACCTTGCGATCAGGAGTAACGATTTCCAAGAGGAGCTTACTAGCCATAATCGCGTCCTATGCTATTTGTTTTTCTCTTTTTCGATGGCTTCTTCGATTGCGCCAACCATGTAGAAAGAGTTTTCAGCCATATCATCGTACTTACCGTCAAGAATTCCTCTGAATGCCTTAATAGAATCCTCGAGCTTTACGTAAACACCGGGGGTACCGGTGAAAACTTCAGCAACGTGGAAAGGCTGTGAGAGGAAACGCTGAATGCGACGTGCACGAGCAACAGTCTGCTTATCTTCATCTGACAATTCGTCCATTCCGAGAATGGCGATGATGTCTTGAAGATCTTTATATTTCTGCAGAACCATCTGGACTTCACGAGCAGTGTTGTAATGCTCATCACCGAGAATATTCGGGTCGAGAATACGTGAAGTGGAGTCAAGAGGGTCAACAGCAGGGTAAATACCAAGCTCTGCAATCTGACGGGAAAGAACGAGTGTTCCGTCAAGATGAGAGAAGGTAGTAGCTGGTGCAGGGTCAGTAAGGTCATCAGCAGGTACGTATACAGCCTGAACAGAGGTAATAGAACCTTTGTTAGTAGAAGTAATACGTTCCTGAAGTCCACCAAGGTCAGTACCCAGAGTAGGCTGATAACCAACAGCTGAAGGCATGCGTCCGAGAAGTGCGGAGACTTCGGAACCAGCCTGTGTGAAGCGGAATATATTATCAACAAACAGAAGAACGTCTTCACCTTCAACATCACGGAAGTATTCAGCGATGGTGAGAGCTGTCAGAGCAACACGAGCACGTGCCCCCGGAGGTTCGTTCATCTGTCCGTATACTAGAGCGGATTTCTCCAGAACTCCAGCGTCTTTCATTTCGTGATAGAGGTCATTACCTTCACGGGTACGCTCACCAACACCAGCAAAGCAAGATTTACCACCGTGCTGTTTCGCAATGTTGTTAATCATTTCCATGAGAATAACGGTTTTACCAACACCAGCACCACCGAAGAGACCCATTTTTCCGCCCTTGGGGAAAGGAACAAGAAGGTCAACAACTTTGATACCGGTTTCAAGCAATTCAACTTTAGTTGAAAGCTCGGTAAAGTCAGGAGCAGCACGATGAATGGGCATTTCTTTATCAGTTGCGATCGGGCCTAGTTCATCCACAGGGCGACCAACAACGTTCAGGATACGTCCAAGAACTGCATCACCAACAGGAACTGTGATTGCTATACCAAGAGCAACAACATCCATGCCGCGAACGAGACCTTCGGTAGCGTCCATAGCAATGGTACGAACAACGTTGTTACCGAGATGCTGTGCGACTTCACAAATGAGGTCTGGAGCGTCGGTGTTGTTCGGGTTGTCAATCTGTACAGCAGTCAGAATGTTGGGCAATTGCCCTTCAGGGAACTCGACGTCAACAACGGCGCCGATAACCTGAACAATTTTACCTATAACTTTACTCATCCGAGTAACCCCCTATATTATCCTTTCAGCGCTTCTGCGCCGCCGACAATGTCCATAAGATCCGCGGTAATAGCGGCCTGCCTAGTTTTGTTATAAAGCAAGGTCAGTGATTCAGTCATGTCGTCGCAAGCTCTGGATGCGTTATCCATAGCAGCCATGCGGGCAGCATGTTCACTAGTGGATGTATCGAGTAAGCCGCGATAAACCTGAACCTTCACAAAACGGGGCAGAAGCTCCGCGAGAAGACCTTCGACAGAAGGTTCGTAAATGTATTCGCTGGAAGTATTAGACTCACCTTCTTCCGCCGCAACATCCGAAGACATGGGCAGAAGTTTAAGTCTAGTAGGTTCCTGAGAAGCAACACTTACAAACTTTCCATAGACAAGGTAAACTTCATCAAGTTCTTCAGCGAGGTAAGCATCAATTACTTTGTTGCCGATAGAGATAGCGAGGTTAAAGTCAAATGAGTTCATTTCATCTAAATATGATTCAATGATTTCAAAGTCACTTTTATTAACAGTTGCGCGCCCTCTTTTACCTACACAGTAGAACTTTACTGCTTTACCTTCAGCCTTCTTTTCTTCAGCCAATTTCATGGCCGATTGTATCATATTCGCATTAAAACTACCGCAAAGTCCGCGATCAGAAGTGACGAGCATAATGCCGACAGTTTTGATCTCTTCATGGACTTCAAGCAAAGGGTGGACACTGGAGTCCGCTCCGGCTGCAAGGTCACCAAGCATTTCATAGAACTTGTCTGCATAAGGGCGGAAGCGATCAATTCTTGATTGAGCACCACGCAACTTAGCCGACGCGACCATGTTCATCGCTTTGGTAATCTGCTTAGTCTTTTTAATACTGACTATTTGATTCTGTACATCCTTAAGAGAAGCCATCAGTACCTCCCAGGATTAAGCTGTGAAACCTTTTTTAAACTCTTCAAGAGCGGCCTTCAGCTTGCCTTCGATTTCATCATCAAGAGCCTGCTTAGTCTTAATGCCTTCCATAATTTCAGGCTTAGCACTTGCGATGAATTCAACAAGCTCATCTTCAAACTTACGAACAGCAGAAACAGGAATTTCATCCATGTGGCCGCGAGTTCCGGCGTACAAGGAGATAACCTGCTGCATTACGTTCATAGGTTTAAACTGTGACTGCTTGAGAAGCTCAACCATACGGGCACCGCGGTTCAGTTTCTGCTGAGTCGCTTTATCAAGGTCGGAACCGAAAGCAGCAAATGCTGCAAGTTCACGATACTGAGCAAGGTCAAGACGGAGTGTACCGGCAACCTGTTTCATAGCCTTGATCTGAGCAGCACCACCAACACGGGAAACGGACAGACCTACGTTAATAGCAGGACGAACACCGGCGTTGAAGAGGTTTGGCTCAAGGTAAACCTGACCGTCAGTAATGGAAATAACGTTGGTCGGGATATATGCGGAAACGTCACCGGCTTGAGTTTCAATGATAGGCAAAGCTGTCAAAGAACCAGCGCCGAGGCTGTCGTTAACTTTACAAGAACGTTCAAGGAGACGTGAATGCAAGTAGAAAACGTCACCAGGGAAAGCCTCACGTCCTGGAGGACGACGAAGCAAGAGGGACATCTGTCTGTATGCTACTGCCTGCTTGGAAAGGTCATCATATGCGATCAGGGCATGTTTACCACCATCACGGTAGTATTCAGCCATGGTAGCTCCGGTATATGCAGAAATAAACTGCAGTGGAGCTGGTTCGGAAGCTGTTGCAGAAATGATTGTGGTGTATTCCATTGCGCCGTGCTTACGGAGAATGTCAGCAACAAGAGCAACCGCTGCTTTCTTCTGTCCGATAGCTACGTAGAAACAATGAATACCGGAATCTTTCTGAGCAAGGATAGCATCGATGCAGATCGCGGTTTTACCAACCTGACGGTCACCGATGATAAGTTCACGCTGTCCACGTCCAACTGGAGTCATTGCGTCGATAGCCTTGAGGCCTGTGTACATTGGTTCATGTACAGATTTACGAGCAATAATACCGGGAGCTTTAAGCTCAACAGGACGAGTTTCATCAGATTCAATTGGTCCGAGTCCGTCAATAGGCTGACCGAGTGGGTTAACAACACGACCCATAACAGCTGGTCCAACAGGAACAGAGAACAGTTTACCGGTACGTTTTACCGGGTCACCTTCTTTAATGCCGGTATCATCGCCGAGAAGAGCGACACCAACGTTATCTTCTTCAAGGTTGAGAACCATACCCATAAGGCCACCAGGAAACTCGAGGAGTTCCATAGCCATTGCGTTCTCAACACCATGTACACGAGCGATACCATCACCAACTAAGAGAACGGTACCTGTTTCGCTCATCTCGACCTTTGATTCATAATTCTGAATCTGATCTTCAATGATTTTGCTGATTTCTTCCGCTTTAATCTGCATGGCCCTACACACCCCTTTTAATCTGTTCTTTCATCATTTGCAGCTGTGCGCGAATGCTTGCATCAAGAACTTTATCTCCAACCTGAAGAACCACACCACCAAGGATATCGTTGTTCATTGCAAACTCAAGCTCTATTTTACACTTGAGCTGGTCTTCAAGACGTTCTTTAATTTCAGACTGACGCTTCTGGGTCAGCTTAATTGCAGTCACGAGTCTACCCCGGACGACCCCCTGAACAGCATCCAACATTCCAGAATAGTCACTAGCTATTTCAGGAATATATGAAAGCCTTCCTTTGTCGGCCAAAAGGTTGCAAAAGTTTTTTACCACAGGTCCTGCCGAGGTCTTTTCAAGCAGTTTATCAAGCACGGATTTCTTTTCTTCCGCGCTGAAAACAGGATTCTGAAAGAGCCTCAGGGCCTCCGGGGAATCTTCCAGGATCTGGGACAACTCGGTCAGTGCCTTACCATACGCCGCGAGGTCTGCTTCTCCCTGCTTCTGGCCAACAGAGAACAGCGCCTTTGCATATCTGCGTGAGACTATGTTCCCGGTCAATTGAGCACCACCTTTGTTAAGTATTCATCCACAAGATTCTCATGCTGAGCTTTAGTGAGTGTGCTTTTGACGATTTTCTCAGCTGCTTCAATGACTTTATCAGCCATTTCAGCACGCATTTCGTCACGAGCAATCAAGAATTCCTGCTCAGCGGAGACTTTCGCCTGAGCTTTTAACTGCTCAGCGCTCTGTTCTGCCTTCTGGATAATTGCCGCTTTCATGGATTCGCCCTGGCTTCTGGCTTCGGTAAGGATTTCTTCCTTTTCCTTTTCCAGATTAGCAATACTATTCTCCACGTCCTGTAGCTTCTTTTCTGCAGCTTCTTTACGAGCCTGCAAATCGTTCAGCTCCTGCCTAATTCCGGCCTGACGTCCTTTAAAAAGTCCGGCAATTTTCTTGCCAGCAAATTTATAAAGAATTCCAAGAACCAAAATCAAGTTAAGGACGCGCCAAGTAAAGTTCATCCAAGGAATCTCATGTTCCCCTGCTGCATGTCCGGAGGCAAAGGCTGTGCCCGCGACCAGTAGTGCAGTAAGAGTGGCAATTGCCATGATCATGTGTTTCCGCTTCAAGGCTAAACCCCCCTTCGATATTGATTAGGACTAGCCAAGAACCTTGGCTGTAACCTTCTGAGCAAAAGCTTCGATCTCACCATCAAGAACTTTCAAGGCCGCACCTTTTTCGGATGCGACTTCTGTGCGGGCTTTTTTCAAAGTCACAGCTGCGACCTTACCTGCTTCAGAAAGAACTGCCTGCTCTTCTTTGGCACCCTGTTCTTTAAAGCCGTTCCGGATTTCCATACCCTGCTTACGGGCACTGTCCAAAGCGGCCTCATAGTCTTTCACCTTCGAATCAGCCGAGGTTGTGAAATTTTCCACTTTCGAAAGCTGATCACTCATAAGCTCCGAACGTTTTCTAATTATTTCACGAATCGGACGAAACATAAGAAGGTTGAGAACAAGAAGGGTGATGATGAAGTTTGCTAACTGGATAAAAAAGCTAATATCTAAATCAATCATGCCTGCTCCCGAAAAGGTTGTGAATTTTTGTCCAAAGTCTGTCGCCCTCTAACTTTTTTTTAGGGTCGTGTCAAAGGGTTTTTCGATTTGAACTGGTTACTTTTTCCTTTTCAAGCCCCGTCAACACTGGCTTGTTAAAAAATTAACTTATTTCTTCAGCTACAGTCTCAACCGCCTCAACTCCGGTTGAACTCATAGTAACGCGCCCTTCCAAAACTGCTCCTTCTTCCACAACAAGGACAGGTGTAACCAAATTACCTTGAAGATTTGCAGTCTTGTGCAGTACAGCCTTATCACGAGCAAAAACTTCACCTGTAACTTTGCCGCTCAGTACGAGCTGGCCTACCTTTAAGACACCTTCAACCCGGGCATCTTTACCAACAACGAGAGTCCCCTCGGACTCCACTTCCCCACTGAAGTTGCCGTCGATACGCACAGCGCCCTGGAAGTTCAACTTTCCTTGATAATCAGTTCCACTACCTAGAAAAGCATTTATTTCATCTCTTGCCATTTGTGCTCCTTTTGTACTTATGCCGATTTTAGAGAGTCCGAACATACGGCTTACCCTTGTTTGAATACGTAGCGTCTCATGGACACATTTAAAACGAGTCCTATTAGACAAAAATTAACTACAGTGGCACTGCCGCCATAGCTGATAAATGGTAGAGGTATGCCTACTACCGGCATTAGTCCGAGGACCATACCCATATTGATTAAGATTTGCCAGAAGAAATAAAAGAATACGCCTGCAGCGAGGTAACTCCCGAACAAATCTTTGGCATCTCTTGCAGTTACAACCATCTGGTATAAAAATACACAAAAAAGACTAAGCACGGTCATTGCGCCGACAAAGCCCCATTCCTCTCCGAAAACAGCAATCGCAAAGTCAGTATGTTTCTCCGGTAAAAAACGTAACTGACTCTGAGTTCCGCCGAGAAAACCTTTTCCCCAAAGCCTGCCTGAACCGATTGCAATTTCAGACTGAATGATATGATAACCTGACCCTAACGGATCGCTTGCAGGATTCATAAACGAAATAACTCTCCGTTTTTGATAATCGTGCATAAAAATCCAGCTAAGTGGAATAAGACATGGGACAGCTACAGCCATCGTTTTAAAAACTTTGGACGTAAGCCCTCTGTAAAGAATCATTCCACAAAGGATTAAAAGAGCATTCAGACCTGATCCAAGGTCTGGCTGCAAAATAATCATTCCCGCGGGAAGAAGCCCCACGGCAAAGACATACCCCAGCTTCATAAAACCAAGTGGTTCGGTGTCCCTTGATAATATTTTTGCGCCGATTACAAGAATAGTAATTTTGGCAAGCTCACTCGGCTGAAAATTGAAAAAACCAAGATCGAGCCACCTGCGGGCACCGTAAATTGTTTTACCTGCAAACGGTACAGCGAGCAGCAGCAATACAGTTAGCCAGAATAAAGGCCATGCGAGAGTCTTTAAATGCCTGTAATCAAAGAGCATAAAGGTCAGCATTCCGCCGAATCCAACCAACCCCCAGATCAACTGTTTTTGATAAAATGAATTAACACTCATGCCGTCTTCCATTCTGAATCCGCTGGCTGAATAAAGATTCAATACGCCAACAAAAAACAGTACAGCCGCAAGTCCGAGTAATAACCAGTTCATGTGAATGAGCAGTCTTCTGTCAACTGGGGACATTAATTTACCGCTCCTTTGCCATCTGGCTTTTTATCAAAAAGATAGTCATATATCGCCTTAACCACCGGTCCAGCCCCTGAACCACCATGCTGTCCATGCTCAATCATGCAGACGACAACATAACGCTGGTCTCCTCTTTCTGCAAAACTGGCCATCCATGCATGGTCTCTATATTTGTAAGGGATATCTTTATCCTTCATTTTATGAATCTCATCGGTAAGTTTGACAACCTGCGCGGTTCCCGTCTTACCGCCAATAACAATGCCTTTTTTTCTCAGTCTTCGCGCTGTCCCATGCGGCCCGTCAACAGTTTCAATCATAGCTTTTTTTATGATCTCCAACTGATTCTTTGTCATGGGTAGCCGCCCTTGCTCTTCCGACGGTTCGCCTGCTAGAAGTTGTGGACGAAGCAGCCTGCCACCATTTACAAGAGAAGCTATAAATCGAGCAACCTGTAGGGGAGAAGTGAGAGTATATCCCTGCCCAATCGCCAAGTTCAAATTCTCTCCAGGATGCCAAATCTCTCCGAAACGCCTCCTTTTCCATGCACGAGTTGGAATCAACCCTGCTTTTTCATGTGGTAAAGAAATACCTGTGACCTTGCCAAAGCCGGCTTTTTTTGCAAATTCACTGATCCGATCAACACCTAGTTTTATGCCAAGCTTATAAAAGTAAACATCACATGACTCTACTAAGGCCTTTTTCAGATCAACATCACCATGCCCGCTTCTTTTCCAGTCTCTAAAAATATACTTTCCGAGCTTAACAAACCCGGGGCAGTAAAATGTTTCATTAGGAGTGACCACCTTATTGTGAAGACCGCATGCCGCTACTACGAGCTTAAAGACTGAGCCAGGTGGATAAACACTTTGAATGACGCGATTTTGCAACGGATGCATAGGATCATTGATCAGTTTAGCCCACTCTTTTTTACTGAACCCTGAAGTAAAAGAATTATTGTCATACGAAGGAGCACTCACGAAAGATAATATCTGGCCGTTGTCAGGATTCATGACAACAACTGCTCCGGCTTTTCCTTGGAGAAGTTTTCCACCAAGTTTCTGAAGGCCCAGATCAATCGAAAGGTCAATATCCTCACCCGCAATCGGAGGATTTATAATGCGCTCTTTAAGCCGCCTACCCGTTGCGTCGACTTCGCATTGCCTGCGTCCCTTAACTCCCCTGAATCTTTTTTCTAGAACATCTTCAAGCCCCTGCTTTCCAACAAAATCGCCTACGGCAAGATCACTGTCGGCTTCCAGCTCGCTTTCACCACACTCTGAAACATAACCGAGAACATGCGACAAAAGCGCACCCTGCAAATAACGTCTTCGCGGGCGGACTACAACTTCAAGACCGGGCCAATGCAATGCATTTGCCTCAATCATAGCTACCTGTTTAAAAGTGAGATTGGGAACGAGAATAAGCGGTTCAAACGGTTTGACGCGTTTACGAGATTTTTTAAATATTTTTTTGATGTCAGAAAGATTTTCACCAGTCCATTCAGAAACCGTTTTCAGCGTTCCATCTAAGTCTTTACAGTCTTCACGTACAATCCCTAAAGCATACGCAGGCTCATTCAAGGCTAAAAGATTTCCATTGCGATCACGAATAAGCCCGCGTGGAGCATACAACCTATCCTGTCTGAGCTGATTATTTTTAGCCTGCTCTGCGAAATAAGATCCTTTGTGAATCTGCAAAAACCAAAATCTAAGCGCAAAAACACAAAAAAGCAGGAGTATCAACCCCTGCAACAACAGCAGACCGGTCTTTGGCGGCTGCTGAGATTTCGAGTCATACAGAGAGCTCATGCTTTAACCGTTCCGGATAAATATATTTTATGAAAAGCCACTCAAGTGGGAATATGACAAATTGCAAAATTCCCTCATAAAGGTAGCGGTCAGGAGCCCAGTTCATATCTGCAAGCATTGTCATCACACCTATTAAAAACGGATGTAAAAGACCAAGCCCTGCGCCGCAAAGAAGAGCAAACATCAAGCTCTGCACATCAAAAAACATGGCTCCGCAACGATATAGTGCAAAAATGGAAGAATACCAGAGAAGAGAATAGCCGAACGGCAATCCCCCGATCCCTTCCTGAATGAGAGACCAAAAAATAATTAACCAAATTAATAATGTTTTCCGTTCCATCTGAATACAAAGCAAAAGTCCCGGGGCAAGAAAATCTACTCCGGGTAGCATCTTTTGTGCCCATATCCCAACAACAGTAAATGCAGTCCACCACAGAAAAGAAAACATTTTAATTCCCTTCCGGTGAAGTTGAATTATCCATAATCTTTTTATGGAGCAATAGAACTTCTTCCATGCTCTCCATGTTAACTAATGGAACAGCTTCAACATTTAGGAATAGAGAAATATCTGACCGTTCAACAGAGACAACTTTTGCAACAGGAAGTCCCGGAGGATAAAGACCTGCAAGCCCTGAAGTTTCAAGAATTTCTCCTTCAGAAACAGGAGCATTAAGCTTCATATATTTTGCATCCAGAAGCTCACCGGCACCGCTGCCGACTAATAATCCGGTGGTTCTATGAAGTTGTCCTCTGACTGAGATTCTGCTGTTGACGTCAGTAATAAGCAGTGCTTTTGAAGAAGAAAAACCGGGTTGCACAACTCTACCGACAACTCCTAAAGGAGTCAGTACAGGAGTATCTTTAGTGACACCTGAAGTAGAGCCTTTACTTAGTATGATCGTATCCAAAGCAGCAGATGGTCCCATCCTATGGGCAACGACGCGTGCTCCGTCTACATACCAACCGTCTTCCGGTGAAAAGGAAAGTAAAGCCCGTAACCTTTCAGCCTGATCGGCTTTTTCTCGAAGCGTCATAATCTCAAGACGCATCAAATCATTTTGAGAGCTAAGCAGATCGTTCTGCTCTTTCAATCCGACAAGATAAATATACTTATTCCAAAAATCAGTAGACTCGTCAAAAACCCACTCGCCTGGCCAAAGTGTCCACTTAACAAATTCAAGCCCTGAATAATCAGCCAATTGATCAAGCTGCCCTGATCGCAGATTCCACGAATAAAGGCTGAGATAGATAAATAAGCCCACAATTATGGCTATAGCAGTACGCTTGAGCTTCAAACTAAATCCTCTATCTTAATATAAAGATACCAAACCAAACACACGCCACTGTTTCTTAAAAATTTAGTTATCAAATAATTGAACTGGCTTTATAGGTATTTTGATTAAATACAACAAAAACTATTGCCGACTGACACAGCACTAAATATTCTTAAGAGCATAGTTTTGATGGAATTACCCATCAAAACTATGCTCTTAATATTGAAAAATGCACTCTCAGTTAATCCAACCAACTGCGATAGTAAAGCTAATCTATTGTAACTTCTTTATAAATATCAAGATGTTCAAGAGCTTTCCCAGACCCGATAACAACCGCATTAAGTGGACCGTCAACAACAGTAATAGGAAGATGAGTCTCTCGGCTGAGCAGCTGGTCTAAGCCTTTAAGCAAAGCCCCGCCACCAGTAAGAACTATACCTCTATCAACAATATCAGCAGCAAGTTCAGGAGGAGTCTGTTCCAAAGCAACACGAACACCCTGCACAATACTGTCGACCTGTTCAGATATAGCTTTTCTGATTTCTGCGGAAGTAATCAAAATATTCTGAGGTATTCCCGTCACAAGGTCACGACCTTTAACTTCCATTTCAATCTCTTCTTCAAGAGGAAATGCGGAACCTATTTTTATTTTGATCCGTTCTGCGGTACTTTCACCTATCAGCATAGAATATTTACGTTTAACATGTTGCATGATTGACTCATCCATTTTGTCTCCACCGACTCTTACTGAGCGAGCGTAAACAATACCGGATAAAGAAATCACTGCAATTTCAGAGGTACCGCCACCGATATCAACTACCATATTAGAGGTAGGCTCGGTGATGGGGAGATCTGCGCCGATTGCTGCAGCCATAGGTTCTTCAATAAGATAAACCTCACGGGCTCCTGCGCTCTGTGCAGATTCTTTAACTGCCCTCTTTTCAACCTGAGTTATACCGGTAGGAACACAGATCATGATTCTGGGTCTTACCAGCCTACGGCTATTGTGGACTTTTGAAATGAAATGACGCAACATAGCTTCAGTTACTTCAAAGTCGGCGATTACTCCGTCTTTCATAGGTCTGATTGCGACGATATTTCCGGGAGTTCTACCAAGCATTTTCTTGGCTTCAATCCCTACGGCGAGAACTTTACTTACGCCATTAGTATCGCGTTTCACAGCCACAACCGAAGGTTCACTGAGCATTACGCCTTTCCCCTTTACATAAACCAAGGTGTTTGCTGTACCAAGGTCAATTGCAAGGTCATTGGAAAACGAGCCGAGTATCTTGTCAAATATAGATGCCATATTCTACTGGAAACTCCAAAAAAAATGTGATTCAAACAGCGTCTCAGTAGACGCTTACTTTCCCTATATCAAAAGAAATTCCTCGGTATTATCTAGCAGAAGAAATTGCTACAGGCAACATATTACACCAATTACGACAACTGCTAATCAGAACTGTTAACATACTGTAAATTTTACTATAATTAATATCCACCTAATATACAATATTAGTATGAATTAAAGGAGTCATTATGCATCGGTTTTACGGTCTTGCTGCCCGCTTGAGACAAAACTTCGGAAAACGGGTTCAAAAGGTACCATTGGACTTCGGGTTTTCATGCCCCAACCGTGATGGCAAAATTTCCTCGCAAGGATGTATATTCTGCAATCCTTTAGGGTCAGGTTCAGGCATGCATTCGCAATCGACACCTATTTCAGAACAATGGGATTTCTGGACAAAAAAATTTACAAGACTTTACCATGCAAAATTATTTTTGGCTTACCTGCAATCCTATTCCAATACCTATGGAACATTAGAGCAAATAAAAAACTCTTTTGATCAACTCCATGACCTCCCGGGACTTACCGGCATATGCATAGGTACCAGACCTGACTGTATTGATGCTGAGAAGCTTAAATTGATAAAAGATCTAAACCTAAAAGAAACTTGGATTGAACTGGGACTTCAAAGCTCAAATGAAAGTACATTGAAACTTATCAACCGAGGGCATGATGCCAAATGCTTTGCCGACGCAACACTGCTTGCAGATTCATTTGGAATAGAAGTCTGCGCGCACGTTATAGCAGGGTTACCAGGAGAAACGGAGGATGACTTTCTAGCATCAGTAGAATTTCTAAACAATCTACCTATTTCCGGCATCAAATTTCACAACTTATACATAAGCCGGAACACCCCATTACAAAAAATGTTTGAGCGAGGCGAATTTACTCCTTTTTCCATGGAAGAATATATTGGGATGCTTGAAAAAGCCGTTTCTATCCTGCGCCCTGACATTGTAATCCACAGACTTAATGCTGACCCGACACCAGGAGAACTCATCGCTCCGGACTGGATTGAACACAAAAGACATGTGCAAAACGCTATTGATATGATGTTCGAGAACAATGATCTCTGGCAGGGATGCGCAAGAGAGGACGGTCCGGTTCAACCGCCTGAATGGTTTGGGCCTGATCATTTTCCACCCGGCAGAAAGCGAAAAATATAATTAGAAAGCCCGCATCAAAAATGGTTTGATACGGGCTTTCAAGCGAGGACAAGTAGAGGATGAAATTATCTAGAAAGTTTTTTCTGCATTTTAGCTCTGATATAAATAGCCAGAAGATTCATACCAAGAACCAAGGCAATAAGAACAAGCGATGTTCCGTATTGAATATGTCTTGTCTTTTCGATTTCTGTTCCGGCGGTAGCTAACACATATATATGATAGGGCAGAGCCATTACATCGTCAAAAATGGTCTTAGGCATTTCAGGAGTGAAAAAGACTGCGGCAGTAAACATAATCGCAGCAGTTTCTCCGGCCGCGCGAGAGAGAGTCAATATTGCGCCTGTGAGCATTCCGGGTAATGCAGCTGGAAGAACAACCCTGTATATAGTCTGCCATTTAGTCGCGCCGAGGCCGAGTGACGCTTCCCTGTACGTTTGTGGTACAGAGCGAAGAGCTTCCTCAGAAGCACCAATGACAAGTGGTAAAGCCAGCGCACCGAGCGTACAGACCCCAGCCATAATACTCACGCCCATTCCCATCACGGTTACAAAAAGTGACAGTCCGAAAAGTCCAAACACAACCGAAGGAACTCCGGCGAGGTTATTGATTCCGAGTCTGAGGATGCGTACCAGCTTTGCTGATGTTGCATACTCATTTAAGTAAATTGCAGTTGCAATTCCCCAAGGCAGAGCAATCATTAACGCACCGTAACTGAGAATAATTGTACCTACGATACATGGAAATATTCCACCTTCAGTCATAGAATTTCTCGGACTTTCAGTCAGAAACTCCCAGCTCATAGCTGGCAGCCCATAATATAGAACAAAGCCACAGATAATAAGCAAAGCCAACCCGTTAATTGCAGCAGCTCCTTTGAACAGCAAGAAAACGAATTTCTGTACTTTTTCTCGCAAAGAGTAATTACCGTGACCGGGCTCAAGCATATTTTCACCTGCTGCAGAATCACTACTAAACATTGAATCAACCTGCTCTAAAGTTTCAGCGGAATTATTCATTATCATTCCTCATTATTTAATTTACAGACAACTTCCACTAAAGAGTGGCTGATCCGACCTGCTTATATTTGTGGGCCACATAATCGGCAATTAAGTTGAAAACCATTGTGAATAAAAACAACACCATGCCGATAGCAAAGAGTGCATGGTAATGTTCACTATGAAAAGGAGCTTCGCCCATTTCAGCAGCAATGGATGCAGGCATTGGCCGTACCGGATCAAAGATCGAATGCGGCAGCATTCCAGCTCCTCCAGCAACCATCAAAACAACCATAGTCTCACCGATTGAACGGGCCATTCCCAAAATTATTCCGGTGGAAATTCCTGATAATGAAGCTGGAACCATTACCTTATAAATGCTCTGCCAATGAGTAGCCCCTAGAGCAAGAGAAGCTTCTTTAAGTTCCGGTGGAACAGAATAAAGAGCATCTTCTGAAAGACTTGTGATAGTAGGAACAGCCATAAATGCCAGCATGACTGATGCATTGAAGAGGTTCAGCCCGACAGAGATGTTAAACACGTTCTGTAAAAACGGGGCAACTACAACCATTCCGAAAAAACCTATAACAACTGATGGAAGGGCCGCGAGCATTTCAACAGCAGGTTTAACAATGTTACGAACCTTTGCAGGAGCAATTTCGGCAAGATAAATAGCTGTCATTACTCCCAGCGGTATTGCAATTATTGAAGACAGCAATGTGACCGAACCTGATCCTACAATAAGCGGCCAGATTCCAAATGCAGCAGGGTCGTCTGTCGGATACCATTCAAATCCGAATATGAAGTCTTTCACCGAAACAAAGTTAAAAGTAGGAAGCCCTTCAATAAATAAGAACATCATAATTAAAAACAAAACCAGTATTGAAGTGAACGCTGTAACAAGAAAAACTGAATGGATTAACCGCTCAGTTGATCTTCTGCTGAGGTTTAAAGCTTTTAGAATGAAGAGGACTATCCCGGCAAAACCAAGGATGGAGCTCAGAATGTACCATCCTTTACCTCTTGAGGTAATCATATCCTGAGTACTTTGTTTTATTATTGTTAACAGTTCTGCATTGGTGCCATCTTTGCTTTTATCCATAAAAGCGCGGTCGGTACGAACATAAGCATAAATTTTATTTATTTTAGAATTCAGATTCTTAACTCTGACTTCCTTCTCAGCTTTAGACAGATTCGAACTTTCAGTGGTTTCTGCAACTTCATGAGTCGACAGCATCATGACTTTCTTGAGAGCTCCGGCAGAGCTCATAGAATAGTCTCCCCGTTTAGCCACTTTCTCAGTGGAAGAAATAAAAATCTGTTCTGCGTCAGTAGAGCTGGAGAGTTTGTAGGCATATGCCCCGCTCATAACTGCAAGGATTATTAATAAGAAACAGATGTTTCGGGATGTTATCACGACGATTCCCCTGATAAAAATTTTAAACTTTGTAAAAGTTATGCAATTTTAATTTTAGACTGAAAATTCTCCGGGAGCAGGAATCTCCCGGAGAATTGGTTTTGGATTTAATAAGGTCCTGATTAAATTACTTACTAATCGGTTACTGGAATGAAACCAACTTCAGCAGCCTGTTTCTGACCGGCAGGGCTCATCATGTAATCGATAAGAGCTTTTGCTTCACCGGAAGGAGTTCCTGGAGTGTAAAGATTGAGACCGCGAGAAATCGGGTAAGATTTGTCTTTTGCTGTTTTAACAGAAGGTCTAACACCATTTACAGAAACACCTTTGAGTTCTTTATTAAGGTAAGCAAGACCTACGTAGCCGATTGCTTTTTTGTTTTTGGAAACAGCCTGTGCAACAGCACCGTTTGAGGCCTGAAGAAGAGCACCAGGGAATACACGGCTTTTAGAACCACCAGAGTGCATGATTTTATCTTTCCAACAATCGTAGGTTCCAGAAGAAGTATCACGTGAAATTACAACAATCGGCTCATCAGCTCCGCCAAGTTCTTTCCAGTTAGTAACTTTACCGGTGTAAATATCTTTGAGCTGAGCGATAGTAAGAGCAGAGACAGAATTGTCAGGGTTTATAACAGGAACGATGCAGTCAAGAGCAACAACAAACTGTACTGGTTTGCGACCGTTATCGGTAGCTCTCTGAATTTCAGCAGATTTCATGTCACGAGACATCATTGCAATGTCAGTTGTTCCGTCGATAAGTGCTTTTGCACCATTACTTGATCCGCCACCTGAGATGGAGATGGATACGCTAGGGTTTGCAGCCATAAATGTTTCTGCACTTTTCTGCATTAAAGGAAGAACAGTAGTAGATCCCTTAACCTGCAGAGATCCTGCAAAAGCAGATCCTGTAAACGCCATTACCATGATTGCAACTAAGGCGATAATTCTAGATTTCATTTTTTCCCTCTGAATTTGGATTTTTGCAGACGCAGTTTCACCGTGTCCGTTTTTTGTTGTTGAAATATGGTCTATCTGAACTTAGTTACAAACCTGTTACGGCCAAGAGAAAGGTGCGTGACAGAAGAATTTATTTTCATTTATTAATTTTACGAGAACTCCGTACCATACTGAATGCTACAAACGCAGATTCACAGCATATTTAAAATTGTTTTTCTGAGGCTGGCATACTCATTGCTTAATTTTCACTAAATTTTAATTCCAAAAGTCGGAGTAATTTCTGTGAAGATCAAATATGCCATAATTGGCGCGGGTCCAACGGGACTTGGCGCAGCCAGAAGACTGAATGAGCTTGGTGAGAAATCATTCATTATACTGGAAAAAAATTCCTATGCAGGTGGGCTCGGTTCCAGTTTTATCGACAAAAAAGGTTTCACATGGGATATCGGAGGGCATGTAGTTTTTTCACATTATGAATATTACGATAATCTTTTGGCAGAGATTCTTGCTGAAGAATATCTTGAACATCAGCGTGAGTCTTGGGTTAAAGCCGGTAAAGCATGGGTTCCATATCCTTTTCAAAATAACATAAGATATTTACCTAATCAAAAAAAATGGGAATGCGTACGGGGACTTCTTCCTGGAGTGCGGTCAGAAGAAGACCCGGCCAATTTTTTTGAATGGATTAACAATACCTTTGGCGAAGGTATAGCCAAACATTTTATGCTGCCTTACAATTTTAAAGTATGGGCAACCTATCCGGAAATGATGTCTTTTTCATGGATTGGTGAAAGAGTAAGCATTGTTGACCTCAAAACCGTTATCAAAAACATTCTTCTAGAGCGTGATCAGCTTTCATGGGGGCCGAACAATACATTCAGATTCCCGTTAAATGGCGGAACTGGATCTATCTATCGTAAACTAGCAGAAACACTCAGTAATCGTATTTTATATAACACGAACGTAATTTCTATTGATCAAAAGAATAAAATCATCACAGATTCATCTGGAAATACATTTGAATATGAATTTCTGTTAAGCACAGCTCCTGTTGATATTTTAGTTACAAAATGGCTTGAGAAATCCCCTGAAAAACTTGTGAATGCCGCAGATATGCTGAAACATAACGGCGTAATAGTAGTTGGTATCGGCTTATCGACTTCTAAAAATGATTCCCGCTGCTGGATGTATTTTCCTGATGACAGCAGTCCTTTTTACCGTGTTACAAATTTTCACAACTATTCACCCAACAACACACCTGTTCCAGGGCAGGGACGTGCTTTAATGTGTGAAGTTTCTTATTCTAAACACAAAATTGTTGATCAGAATAAAATAGTTAGTGACGTAGAAGACGGTCTCATCACTTCAGCAATGATAGACGAAGAAGACAGAAAAGATATTATCTCTAGATGGTCAATAAATGTAGATTATGGCTATCCCATACCTTGCCTGCAACGCGATGAAGCGTTAAAGATTGTACAGCCTGCGCTTGAATCTATGAATATTTATTCCCGTGGCCGCTTTGGAGGCTGGAAATACGAAGTATCAAACATGGATCATTCAGTAATGCAGGGCGTAGAATGGGCTGAAAGAATGATTACAGGACAGCCCGAAACCACTTACAGGATAAGTTAATCACATGACCATATCTGCCGCTACTTATGAGAAAAGGCGGGAAAATGTCCGCAAACGTCTTAATGATCGCAAACTGCCTCCTTTATTGGTTAATTTTGCAGCTAACCGTTACTACCTTAGCGGATTTGAACTTCATGATCCTCAGTGCAACGAAACCGCAGGATGGATCATAGTATGCCCTGACGGAAAAGATTTTCTTTTGACAGACCCCAGATACTTAGACGCAGCTCTCAGAATCTGGAACAAAGATAATATCTTTATTTATTCCGGTAACAAATATGATGCACTTAAAGAATTCTTCAAATTAAATTCTATTTCTGACCTTGCTTATGATCCCAAATCTATTAATCTTTTTGAGTACGAAAAGCTTAATGAACTTTGCAATCTTAAAGCTGTTTCAGGACTGATCGAAGACTTACGTCTGATTAAAGATGATGAAGAAATCAAACTGATGGAAGAATCATGCGCTCTTAATCATAAAGTATACGACCTCATCCAGCCTAAGCTTCAAGAAGGACGTACTGAAGCAGAAATAGCTTGGGAAATTGAACAGCTCTTCAGAAACAACGGGGCGTCAGGTCTTTCTTTTTCCACCATTGTCGGAGTAGGCCCTAATGCAGCTCTTCCCCACGCAATTCCCGGTGAAACAAAACTTCGCGAAGGCGAACTTATTCTCATTGATATGGGTTGCAGACTTGGCGATTACTGCTCTGACCAGACTAGAACTTTCTTTATCGGCGACAAGCCTTCTGAAAGATTTTTGACTGTGCTTAGTCAGGTACAGGAAGCGCAGAAGGCCGCAATAGATATTCTGCGCCCGGGTCTTCCAATTCAACACGCATACCACACAGCAAGAGCTGTTTTTGAAAAATATGGCGTTGAAAAATATTTTACACACTCTCTCGGACATGGTGTAGGACTTGAAACTCATGAACAACCTAGCTTAAGTCCCATAGCAAAAGGCGAACTTAAACCTGGTATGGTTATTACAATTGAACCAGGCCTCTACTACGCCGATTGGGGTGGTATCCGCTGGGAGCATATGGTTCTAATCACTGAAGACGGTCACAAAGTATTCTAATTTACCAGCAGGGTTCTTCGGAACCCTGCTTTATTTATTTAAAAAAAACATGTTAAATCTCAAACACTAAAATATGGCCCGCAAAAAAAGAAAACCACGCCCGCGCCCACTACCGGCACCGCCTAAGTGTTCAAGCCGTATGTATATCCAGATAGCTCCATCTGATATTGCTTTCTTCAGATTTTTTCTGGAGGCGATGGATAACCTTGCACTTTTTACTGTCGCTGACAGATTCAAAGGAATCCTTATGCTCCGCTATAGTGCTCATCAAGAACGAGAATTCTTTGAGTTTATGGACGGACTTAAGGAAGAGATCGAAATTAAGATTCTTCCAAATCCCTCTATTCCATCATAATACAAGGGTTAATCCCTCCTTGCACAATACTTAAATTCAAACATGAATATTAATTCATATTTATTGACAATATGAATACGAACTTTTATTCATATAATTATCAATAAAACATCAGCCGAAAGAGTGAATAATGCCAAGAACTCCAGTGCAACTTCGAAGCAAAGACAAGAAGAGAAAAATAATTGTATCAGGGATGAAGTTATTCTCGGACAAAGGTTTCCATAAAACAAACATAAGTGAGATTGCCACAAAAGCAGGAGTCTCAGTAGGTTCTTTTTATGGATACTTTAAAGACAAAAAAGATCTTTTGCTCGAAGTTTCACAGGCTTACGGAAACAGCATAATTAAAGGTATATACGAAAATATTGCTAACGAAGCCCCCGTACATGCAGAGAATACGGCCATTATAGAATTCATAGTAAATTCAGCAAAACAGGCACATATGCTTTCAACAGAACTGCACAGAGAAATGTTAGCCCTAAAAAACCGCAAACCTGAAATGGCTAAACTGGACAAACGGATTACAACATCATTTCAAAATGGGATTGAGAAAATACTTAAAAAATGTGGAAATAGAATAAGAGTACAGGATACGAACACAGCGGCAAAACTTGTTGCTAGTGCAATAGAAGAAATCATGCACCGTTGCTATATTGAAAAGCTAGAGAAAGACGCAGAACCTTTGCTTAGTGAACTAACTAAAATGTGCACAGGGTATTTATTTAAGCCTACGGACTGACCTCAGCATTCACAGACATCAATCATTAATGATGCACATGTGCTGACCAATCTTCCTCACAAGTATGAGATGTACATTTTTTTGGGACACAATAAGAGTTACGAGCTGCTACCATTATTGACTGAAAAGATCCGTCGCGCTTCATAGCGTCAAGAGTTCGCGCAATTTTAGGCGCAAGGTCGGAATATTTTTTATTTATATAGGCATAAATTCTCATCTCGCTAAGCCTACCGACTTCCTTTACGTCTTTAAGATCTGGATACAAATATAAAAATTTCTTACCTTCAATACTTTCAGAAATAATATAATCAAGAAGTCCCTTTTCAGCCATTCTAAACAAACTGAGTTCAGACGTTTCAATAAAAATATTACTATCCTGCAAAACACCATTTAAATTCTTTTTAACATTCTGCCTCCCACCACGATAACCTACTGTTGCTCCTTTAAGCTCTGCCCAACTTGTTATTCTAGCATTATGCTTGCTTGAAAAAACTCCTATATATGAAACCAAAAGCTGACACTCAATTCTTACAAGATTAGGAAAGTCACCATTACTGACTTCGTGAAACTCATAAACACGATGAAGATCACCATCAAGAGCACCCGAATTAGACATAAGCAATGCTCTGGGACTAGGGAAACTTTTCACCTCAAACTTAATCCCGTTACGCTGAAATGCTTCTTTCAATAAAGGATAAATAATCATAGATTGATATGAATCCATTGAAGATCCTGATGCAAAAACAAGTTTATCTTGAGCAAAAGAAACTTCTGCACAGCAAAAAGCAAATACGGTAAACAATGAAATTAAAAACTTCGGCATAATAGCCCCGCTTAAAATAGGTAGAAACGAACTGATAGAAACAGTTCGGCACAAAATCATAAATCTATAGATCTGACATCTGCTAAATTAATCGCACCACCTAAGAAGGCACTACCGACGGCTGAAAATCTTTCAGCAGAATCAGTTGCAAGAAACGAAAGCCTGCCTGCGGCATCAGAGTTATTAGGTAAGCTTAACTCAGTAAGAATACGCTTAACCGTATTAGCTGTTGTTTCTGCTGAATCAACAAGTGTAATTTTGTCACCTGCAACCTTTGCAATCGCACCGTGAAGAACTGGGAAATGTGTACAACCCAGAACAAGTGTATCCGGTCCTTCTTCACCGAATTCTGCAAACAAAGGTTTCAAATAACGGGCAACAATGGCTTCAACTATTTCGCCCTCAGTCCAGCCCTCTTCTGCCAGCCCGACAAACAAAGGACACGCCTTAGCAATTATTTTTGCGCCAGAATGCATGCGGCAGATAGTTCTCTGATAAGCACCGCCCTTCACGGTACTTTCCGTTGCTATAACCGCGATTTTACCGTTTTTGCTTGCTAGACAGGCGGCCTCAGCTCCAGGTTTAACGACTCCGACGACAGGAAGCGGACTATATGCAGTCATAAGACTGTCGATTGAAACAGCTGAGGCGGTATTGCACGCAACCACCAGCATCTTGATTCCTTCCTTGACCAGTGCTCCTCCAGCTTGCAGAGCATATTTAATTACCGACTCGGCACTTTTAGTTCCATAAGGAACTCGAGCTGTATCGCCTAAATACAAGAAATTTTCATGAGGCAATAAATCTTTCAAAGCACGTAGAACTGTCAAACCTCCAACACCTGAATCAAAAACACCTATGGGCTGATCACATTTATTAACAGACAACTTTAGAACCCCTGCTCGTATTTATATTGCTTAATAAGTATATTCACAAAATAGCCGAGCACTGAGTAGTCCAGCCATATACAGTTAGTAAAGTAAATATTTTACTATTCTTAAGTATCATCAATAAACATCTAAACTTAAAACAAATACACGAATCAGTAATGTCACAATTTTGCTACTGCAGTGTAACTAAATTGTTTTGCTGATAACATATCATTTAAAATTAACAATTATAAATTTTGTAAAAAGGGATAAACCAATGAAGACAATTGCGTGCTATAATATGAAAGGTGGCGTTGGAAAAACAACTACCGCTGTAAACATGGCTTATTTAAGTGCGCATAATGGCTACAGAACTCTTGTATGGGATCTTGATCCGCAAGGAGCAGCCACATTTCATCTAGGGGTTGAACTGCTGCAAGAAACAAAACTTAAAAAAATAATTAAAAACAGAAAACTCATTCACACTTTAATAGAGCCCACTCCATATAAGAACTTAAAAATCATTCCCGCAGGCTTTGCATATCGCAACATGGATATTGTACTTGATGACAGCAAAAAAGGTAAAAAAAATATCAATAAGATTCTTGACTCTTTAAAAGAGAATTTCGATGTGTTTATTTTTGATTGCCCGCCAAGTATTTCTTCTCTTTCAGATATTGTTTTCGCGACATCTGATTATATTATAATGCCTATGATTCCAGCTGTACTATCTGAACAAACTTTTATTAAAGTTCGCGAATACATCACTGAGATGGGAAAATCAAAGATAGAAATAATCCCTTTCTTTAATATGTTTGATAGGCGCAAAAGTCTTCACCGGTCACTGGTACTCAAAAACAAAAAACAATATCCAGGTCAGTTCTGTGATGTAATGATACCTGCTCGCGCTAACATAGAAAGAATGGGGATTAAACAAGCACCAATTCATGCATTCGATCCAACTTCAGATGCAGCCAAATCTTACTTAGCCCTTTGGAAAGAGATTGAGCGCAGAACCAATCTAGTAAAGAAAATCTAAACCATACAACTCATAACGTATTTCCTGCTGCATAATTTTAATATTAACAATTAAGTTTACTATTTATTGATAAATTAAACACTTTTAAAATATTCTTTTTTAAAACACTTACAGAAAGCGGATAAGTTTATGAAAACTCAAAAAATGAACTTCTATGGAGTAGGACCTAAAATAATGGTACCAACTGTAGCCTTCGGAGTTATAGCTATTTTATTAACTATATTTTACCCATCTTTTTTTAGAATGAACTTTCTGCCAGATGCAGTTTTTCATGTTTTGGGAGGAATTCTTATAGGGGATGGCTTACTTTAATTTTTATTGCAGGACCAACCATAAAACGGGCAGTGTCTTCTGGGAAATTAGAAACTACAGGAATATTTGCAGTAGTTAGAAATCCACTTTATTGCGCATGGATAGTCGTTTTATTCCCCGGACTAGCTCTTGTTTCACAGAGTTGGCTAATTTTCGGAATGCCAGTGATAGCATATTACAAGTTTACAAAACTAATTCCGCAAGAAGAGACAGTACTTGAGAAAATATTCGGAAAAGAATTCATTAACTACAAAAGAAATGTTCCTGCTCTTATCCCATGCTTCAAAAAAATATCTAAATAATACTTACTTCTGCCTATCCATACTCCGATAATTAATTGCCTCCGCAAGATGAGGAACTTTGATTGTTTCCTCTTCGCCAAGATCTGCGATAGTGCGGGCTATTCTCAGTATGCGGGTATATGCTCTTGCTGAAAGCCCTAGACTCCGCACCGCCTGCTCAAGAAAAGTATGTTCTGCTTCAGTTAACTTACAAAATTTCTCAAGAGATGAACCTGAAAGTTCACTATTAGTCAGTATGCTTAAGTCCTTGTACCTTTCTGCCTGTATTGCCCTGACTCGCTCAATGCTTTCACGCATCGTAGCAGAATCAAGCCCTTTATTTCCACGCAAGTCTTTGTAATCTACAGCCGGAACTTCTATCTGCAAATCGATACGGTCCAAAAGAGGTCCGGATAAACGAGAAGCATACCTTTGCACGGCTACGGGGGTACATGTACAAGCATGTCTATCATCAGTGTAATATCCACACGGACACGGATTCATTGCTGCCACGAGCATAAAATCTGCCGGGTATGATAAAGACATTGCCGCACGGGAAATAGTTACTTCACCACCTTCAAGAGGCTGACGAAGCACTTCAAGCACATTTTTCTTAAACTCGGGCAGTTCATCTAAAAAGAGCACTCCGCGATGCGCAAGCGAAACTTCACCGGGCTTAGGATATGCACCTCCGCCAATCATCCCAGCATCTGAAATAGTATGATGCGGTGATCGAAATGGACGAGTAACTATCAGCGCTTTATCACGATCAAGCTGACCGGACACGCTGTAGATCTTAGTTACTTCAAGAGCTTCTTCAAATACAAGAGGAGGAAGAACGGTAGGAATCCTCTTGGCTAGCATGGTTTTACCACTACCGGGAGGACCTATAAAAAGTATATTATGATTGCCTGCTGCGCCAATTTCAATTGCCCGCTTAGCATGCTCTTGCCCTTTCACCTCAGCAAAATCGAATTCGAAACTCTGACGTCCGGCCCAAAGCTTTTTCGTATCAACAACTGAGGGCTCAAGTTGTTCTTCACTTAACAAAAATTTTACTAGATGTGAAAGAGATGAAATTCCATAAACATCAAGCCCTTCTACGACTGCAGCTTCGTGAGCATTAGAAGTTCCTACAATAAGCCCTTTTGCCTCTTTTTTGCGTGCTTCAAGAGCTAAAGATAAAACACCGTGTACAGGTTTTACTTCTCCAGCCAATGAAAGTTCACCTGCCAAAAACCAACCTTCAAGAAGATTCTGATCAATAATTCCTGCAGCGCCAAGCAAGGCCACAGCCAAAGGCAGGTCATAAGCAGAACCGGCTTTTCGAATATCAGCAGGAGCTAAGTTTACAGTAATTCGTGATGGAGGAAGACGATACCCGCTGTTCTTAAGAGCCGAAAAAACACGCTCCTTACTTTCTTTAACAGCTCCTTCGGCAAGTCCTACCATAGTAAAGGCAGGCATCCCCTGTCTGGCAAGGTCTACTTCGAGATCAACTTTAAAAGCATCAATGCCCATCAGGGCGGCACAGGCAACTTTGGATATCAACGGGAACTCCTTTAATTACAAGTCCCCAAGTGAGTTATATACTCTCTGTTATAATGTAAAGAACTACGCTTAATTACAAAAATCAAGATTCTTCTTTTTCATCCTTTACGTTCGTATCAGTCTTAATTGCCGACTCAACCTTTTCATCAGTTTTAATATTTCCACCTGTTTCAGTTTTGGCCTTTACCTTCTTCCAATCAGCTTTAACCTTATCTTTAAAATTCTTAGGACTACTCTTGTTTTCTTGCATATATTTTATGATCTTAAAATCATACTGAAAGATATGTTCAATCAACCAGTTTGAAATAAATTCTTTATAATCTTCAGGTGTCAAATTTTCATGACAAAAACGAGCATATTGAAAAGACTTAACTTTCTTTTTAAGTTCAGAATGTTTTGCTATATGCTTATTAAGCTCAGGATACTTAATTTCTTTCATAAAGGCTTCCTCTGCCGAGAAATGAAAAAGAGTATACTCCTTTAGCTTTGAAAGTATTGTCGAAATGGCTTCTTCGTCCTGCTCATACTGCAAGGCATCTAAGAGCAAACTCATTATGTATAAAAGCTCTTTATGATGTTTATCTAATTCCGCAACACCTAGGCTTAATGATTCATTCCATGCTATTTTTGACACTACAACTGCTCCGTGACGAATATTTAAGCGTACAAAAACTTCACTCTAAATTATTATATGGCGAACTAACAGAAGCATAGCAACTAGTTTCCATAAAAAAGAGAGCCCGTCATCAAATGACGGACTCTCTAGAATAAATACAAAACAAATCTTAAAACCAAAAGGTTAATTCTAAATAACTACACGGTCATATTTAGTGGAGGATATGCCCTATACGATCCCAGCGCACGGTATTAGGTCCGCCCCATGACCAATATAAAATCCAGGCCTTGCCCAAAATATTATCGCGAGGAACATTCCCCCAGAATCTTGAATCATTGGACCCGTCTCTATTATCGCCCATTACAAAATATTCACCTTCTGGAATATGGCGCGGAGGCATATTATCTCTAAGCGCAGAGATATGATCCTTATCTATAAACTGTGTATACGGCTCAATCAGTTCCTTACCGTTCACAAAAACTTTCTTATTTTTAATCTCAACAGTATCGCCAGGAACACCAATTACTCTTTTAATATAATCTATGCTGGGATCACCAGGATATCTAAATACAATAATATCCTTATACTTAGGGTCGCCCATCTTGATCACAACCTTTGAAGTAAACGGAACCTTAACTCCATAAGTAAACTTCTTTACCAGAAGATGATCTCCGATCTGAAGAGTCTGCAACATGGAACCGGATGGGATTTTAAAGGCCTGAACTATAAAAGTTCTTATAAAAAGGGCCAATAAAAGGGCAATAAAAAGGGCCTCAATATACTCTTTAACGGTACTCTGCCATCTAGGATTCATTCTGTTCGTCCTTATAAAAGTCCAAAGGTATCCCCCTTGGAAATATCATTTTTTAAAACCGTGACCTATTCGTCTCCGGCCTTTAGTACTACAAGGAAAGCTTCCTGCGGGATTTCGATATTCCCCATTTTCTTCATACGCTTCTTACCTTCCTTCTGTTTTTCAAGAAGTTTGCGTTTACGGGAAATATCTCCACCGTAACACTTGGCAATAACGTTTTTCCTAAACGGGGCGACTCGTTCTTTCGCAATAATTTTTCTGGCGATTGCAGCCTGAATTACAACTTCAAACATTTGACGCGGAATAGCTCTTTTGAGCTTCAAAGCAAGACTTCTACCATGTGAATATGCCGAATCTTTATGAACAATCACTGAAAAGGCATCAACAGGATCAGTGTTAATCAAAATATCAAGTTTAACAAGATTCGAGACACGATAATCAATAATTTCATAGTCAAGCGAGGCATAACCTTTCGTGTGAGACTTCAACTTATCAAAGAAGTCATACATAATTTCCGCGAAAGGAACTTCGTAAGTAATAATAACTCTTGATGAAGAAAGATAGCGCATATCCTTCTGAATACCGCGTTTTTCTTCACAAAGTTTAAGAACTGCTCCGACATATTCATTTGGAACATGAATTTCCAGACGGCAGTAGGGCTCAGAAAGAGATTCCAGCTCTGTGGCTTCCGGCATTTTGCTAGGATTATCAATTTCAAGGACAGTGCCATTCATAAGCTTTGCCTGATAGATAACTGAAGGAGCTGTTGCAATCAGTTTAGCCTGAAATTCACGCTCCAGCCGCTCCTGAATAATCTCCATGTGCAAAAGCCCAAGAAAACCACAACGGAAACCAAATCCCAAAGCAGTGGAGGACTCAGGCTCGTATGAAAAAGCAGTATCATTAAGCTGCAACTTTTCAAGTGCGCCCTTTAAGGGTTCGTATTCGGCAGGTTCAACCGGATAGAGTCCGCAAAAAACCATTGCCTTAACTTCCTGAAAACCAGGAAAAGGCTCTTCAACAGGATCAGAAGCGAGAGTAATCGTGTCCCCTACAGGAGCATCATTTAACTCCTTCATGCTGGCGCACAGAAAACCTACTTCACCAGCACTAAGACTTTTAACACCAAGAGCTTCTGGAGAATAAACTCCTAAGGTCGTGACATCAAAAATAGACTTAGAAGAAAAGATTTGGATCTTGTCTCCCTTTTTAATTGTTCCGTCCAAAATACGGAAAAGAACAACCACGCCTTGATATGAATCGTACCAAGAATCAAAAATAAGAGCCTTAAGCGGCTTATTCGGATCTCCTGTAGGAGCAGGCAGATTCGTTACAATTGACTCAAGGACCTTATCCACATTAAGTCCTGTTTTCGCACTTATCATGAGGGGATCAGTACAATCCAGACCGATGATCTCTTCAATTTCACTGGCAACTCTGTCAACATCAGCACTGGCCAAATCAACCTTGTTTAAAACAGGAATAATCTCAAGGTCATGATCAAGAGCCAAAAACACATTAGCAAGAGTCTGCGCTTCAACACCCTGTGTTGAGTCAACAACAAGCAAGGCTCCGTCAGAAGCGGCAAGACTACGCGAAACTTCATAACTGAAGTCAACATGACCGGGAGTATCGATCAGGTTAAGGATATAATCCTCACCATCTAAACCTTTATAAGGTATACGAACACTCTGAGCTTTGATTGTAATTCCACGCTCACGCTCAAGATCCATCTTATCAAGATATTGAGCTTTTTTTTCGCGATCACCGACAAGGCCAGTGATTTCAAGAATACGGTCAGCCAAAGTTGACTTACCGTGATCGATATGTGCGATAATACTGAAATTTCTTATATTTGATATTTTTACCATATTAAAACGGTCGACGTTCATATTGCAGAACTGCCGGCTCCTTAAATTTAACGTTATTTTGCCACACGGGTATGGCCTAAAGCGAGACCTTATTACGGTATTTGCTTCGTACTGTCTAATACGTAATGCCACTCCAAATCAAACAAAAGAATTACCGAATAAGGCAGACTCACAACTAAGCCGAAAGGATATGGATTTAACTTGATAAATTCGATTGATATTTTTTACAAAAAAGATTGATTGATCCATCAAATTACATTAGTGATAAAATCAGGTACTCAAAGGAAAATTTATGTACTAATCACTCAGTACTTCAGATATAAGCTGCTAGAAATCTTCAATTGAAAAACGCATTAAATCTCATTTTTGTTTATAAAACTAGACTCTTGCAGGACGTAGTTTATGGTACTCAGGAATTAGACTTTGCCCAGCGCTCTTCCGGGCTGTGAACTGTTCAGCGAATCAGACTGTTGTGTATAAGCCGAGATAGCTCGACTTAACTTATAACCTGAATTATTTGAAGTGTATGGTACAAGATCCTCGGAAAGAGCTGCTTGAGTTTGCATTAGATATTTTGCAACATCTTGAACATCACTCTCTTCGCTCTGAGTACGAGGATATGATTTTGACCGAAATTCCTGCGACGCAACTTGTGCTTCGCTTGGTTCAAACTCGAGGTCCTTTGCAGTGAAACTTACGCCCAGCTTCCCCAGATTCAATCCAAAACTACGTGTTTTAACACGTGCCTGTACGCTTTCTGGTGCGGCGTCAGTTTGTACGGCCCATTTTTGGGCATTTTCTGCATATAAATTTACGGACTGTGCTGCTATACGCATTAAATTCTCCACTAAAGAAACCGATCCACAAAAACATAAAACAACAGCTTGCCTGCATAGGCAGCCCGTCGTTCCTGCGGCATTACCGCAATCATCCATGAAGGAGATGTGGGATTTTCGGCTTCCATCCGTGGAAGCAGCTAAAAACAAAGTACCAAAATACTTTTTTAAATATAATACGTTAAATTATTTTTGGCAAGTACGGTAAAGGACTTAGTTCCTTGCTTTATGAGGGCCAACGACTTATCTTTCCTCACTAAACTCAAGCGATGTAGGAGACTATGAGCAACAAAATTCTTCGAAAAAAGGCGCTGATTCCAGGCCAAACAAGCATGCTGGTTATCCATGCACCCCAAATTGCCAAAAAGGCAAAACCGGGCAACTTCGTCATCCTTCGTATCCATAGTAAAGGGGAACGAGTCCCTCTGACTATTGCTGATACGGACCAGAATGCCGGAACAATTACCATTGTTTACCTCGTTGTAGGTAAAAGTTCGGCACTCCTTGAAACACTAAAAGAAGGCGACACCATCCTTGACGTCTGCGGACCTCTCGGAAAACCTACTCATATTGAAAAGTGCGGTACGGTCATCTGTGTCGGCGGCGGAACCGGAATTGCCGCCATGCATCATATCGCCAAAGGGCACCACAGAGCAGGCAATCACGTTGTCGCAATTGTCGGTGCCAGAAGCAAAGACCTGCTCCTGTTCTGTGATGAACTAGGCGGATTCTGTCCTGAACTTCTGATCGCAACTGACGATGGAAGTACCGGGCATAAAGGATTTGTCACCGAAGTTCTCCGCGACCGTCTTGAAAAAGATAAAGACGTTGCAGAAGTTGTCGCCATCGGCCCTGTTCCTATGATGGAAGCCGTTTCCAAAGTCACAAAACCTTTCGGAGTCAGGACCGTAGTAAGTCTTAACTCTATCATGGTTGACGGAGTCGGAATGTGCGGAGCTTGCCGTTGCAATGTCGGTGGAGAAACTCGCTTTGCATGTGTTGACGGCCCAGAATTCGACGGACACAAAGTAGACTTTAACGAACTCAGAATGCGCCTTGCCCAGTATAAAAACCAAGAGAACGAATCAATGGATTTGTTCAGGAGCGAGCATGGTAAATAAAAAAAAGTTCAACCCTACCCGTACTCCGATGCCGGAACAACCTGCAGATGTTCGTAACAAAAACTTCAAAGAAGTCGCACTTGGCTACAGCCGCGAGCAGGCTATTGAAGAAGCAAACCGCTGCATCCAGTGTAAAGTCCCAATGTGCCAGAAAGGATGTCCTGTTGAAATTGATATTAAAGGATTCATCGGACATCTGGCCGCAGGAGACATTCCTTCCGCATATAAAGTTATCAAACAAACTAATGCCCTGCCGGCAGTCTGCGGACGAGTCTGTCCGCAGGAGAATCAGTGCGAAGGCTCCTGTATTCTCGGTAAAAAACATGAGCCTGTTGCCATCGGCCGCCTTGAAAGATTTGTTGCCGATACTTTCGACAGCGACTCTGCCTGTGAAATGATCACGGGTGACACAGCGTGTAGTCTGCCCAACGAGCATGTAAAAGTTGCATGTATCGGTTCAGGACCATCCAGCCTTACTGTTTCCGGGTACCTTGCCGCCCGCGGCGTACCTGTCACAGTATATGAAGCTCTACATGAAATCGGTGGAGTTCTTGTTTATGGTATTCCTGAATTCAGACTCCCTAAATCCATTGTCGCTCGCGAAGTTGGAGCACTCTGGGCTAAAGGTGTTACCTTCCTTCCAAACTGGGTCGGCGGTAAAACTATCACGATTCAAGACCTTCTTGATGATGGTTACGATGCTATTTTTATCGGTGTAGGAGCTGGGTTGCCATGGTTCCTGAACATCCCCGGTGAAAATCTCGTCGGCGTTTACTCTTCTAACGAGTACTTAACCCGCATCAATTTAGGCCGTGCATACGATTTCCCCAACTACGATACTCCTGCCCCAAGACCGCGTAATGTTGCGGTTGTCGGCGGTGGTAACGTTGCCATGGACGCAGCCCGCACGGCCCTTAGACTCGGCGCGGAAAATGTCTATATTACTTATCGTCGTACTCAGGATGAAATGCCTGCCAGACGTGAAGAACTTCATCATGCAATTGAAGAAGGCGTGAAGCTTGAACTGCTCACTTCCCCTATTTCCATCAACGGTGATGAAAACTCGCATGTTAAGTCTATGACCTTACAGGTAATGGAACTTGGTGAGCCTGACGACTCCGGTCGTTGCAGACCTGTACCTGTTGAAGGTAAGACCAAAGAACTCGAAGTTGATATGGTCATTCTTGCAGTCGGAACCGGCGCCAATCCGGTGCTTCTTGAAGCAACTCCCGGCCTATCCTTAAGCAAACGCGGATATATTGAAGCTGATCCTGAAACAGGTGAAACTTCTATTCCGAATGTTTTTGCCGGAGGCGACATTGTAGGAGGTTCAGCAACTGTAATCTCCGCCATGGGCGCAGGTAGAAAAGCTGCTAAAACCATTGCAGAACGCTTAAAAGTAGAATTAGAATGAAATTACTAAGCTACAACAAAAAAATCCCCCGCCAGAAATTCTGACGGGGGATTTTTTGTGAGACAATTTATATCAGACTTATGCAGCAGCTTTTTTACTGGTCATAATTTTTAAGATAGCTTTATCAGCTCCGATCATACCGAATGACCCGAGATAGCCGATATTTTTAATACAGGTTTCAATATTCTCATCTAGAATACCATCTTTACCGGGGATGCAGATCCCTTTCATTGAGAGGAAAGCTGCACTTATTGCAGCTTCTACTGCGGATGCAACTTTAAGAGCACAAGAAGTTTTAGCTCCATCGCAAACCATACCTGCGATATCGCCCAAGGTGTTTCGTATTGTTCCTTCGACTTCGCTAAGTCCTCCGCCAAGAATCAAAATAATACCGCATCCCGCAGCAGTTGCGGCAAGGCTTGCACCACACAAAGCTGATAAACGTCCAAGACTATGCTTAAGATGAATAGCTGTGAGATGGCTCATTATTAAAGAACGGATCAACTGCTCTTCGGTAGACTTATAGTGTTTTGCAAAGGCTACAACCGGAAGAGTTGCTGTTAATCCCTGATTACCGCTTCCTGAATTACTCATTACCGGCATGCTTATGCCTTCCATACGAGCATCAGAAGCAGCGGCAGTTAGCCTTACAGCATATGAAATAACGTCGTCAGAGCGAACTCCGTCTTCGATATCACGCACCATAGACCTTCCGACCTTCAGCCCCCAATCACTTGTAAGCCCTTCAGAAGCAACAGCTTCGTTCATCTTAGCTGCTTCAAGTATAAACTTCAGCGATTCTACCGGAGCCTTCGTTGCATATTCAAAGATATCTTTCATTGTTAACTTACAATCGCTGTCGTCATCCTCAACGCTGATCCACGGAGCAGAAAAGACTTCAACTCCATTTTTCTCAACAAGCACGATTGCGCTATGAGATCTTGCCAGTACACAACGAGCAGAGTTCTCACCTGACTGAACAAGGACTTCTGCGTACAAAGTTTCTTCTGTTTCAGCCAGTTCAACAGATAACACGTTATCTGTAAGCATTTTCTTAGCAACGCTGACCTGCTCTTCTGTCAGATCACGCAAAACTTCAAGAACAAGCTCTGACTTTCCGCCGGTAATTCCGACAGCAGCAGCGATATCCAAACCAGTCATTCCAGTACCGGGAACGCCGACTCCCATTCCGTTTTTAAGCAGATTACCGCTGATTTTAACTATTGTTTTTTCAGGCTGACAGCCTAAAGTTTCAACAGCTTTTGCAGCCGCCAGAGCAATGGCTATAGGCTCTGTACAACCAAGTGCAGGCACAACTTCGCGGTTGATAACATCTGCATAACAAGACCAATCCTGCTTACTCATTATATATCCTGTCCTTCAGGGCTGAGATGTAATTTATCCAGCTCACCATGACGGTTAAAAATCCCTTCAAGCATCAGAGCAAGAGCTCCGTCACCAGTAACGTTGCATGCCGTTCCAAAGCTATCCTGTAATGCAAAAACTGCAAGAAGAAGAGCTACACCGGCAGGGTCAAACCCTAAAACACCAACAACGATTCCGAGTGAAGCCATAACAGTTCCACCGGGAACGCCGGGAGCACCGATTGCAAATATTCCGAAAAGACCGACAAACAATGCCATTGTTCCAACTGTTGGCATATGACCGTAAAGCATCATTGAGATAGTCATGGCAAAAAATGTTTCAGTCAAAACTGAACCACATAGATGGATAGTAGCTCCAAGTGGAACCATAAATTCAACGGTGTCTTTACAAAGAACCTCTGATTTACCGGCACATTCCAGTGAAACCGGCAATGTTGCAGCACTGGACATTGTTCCGACAGCTGTCAGATATGCAGGGAAATAATGCTTTGCAACTTCCATTGGGTTCTTTTTAGAAATAACAGCGGCAATTGTGTAAAGGACTGTGAGCCAGATGAAATGCCCGATCAAAACGATTACGATAACTTCAAGGAATACGGGAAGCTGATGAGTCAGGCTTCCTTCGTAAGCAAGTCCAGCAAACGTTGCAGCAATGAAAACAGGAAGAATAGGAATAATAATGCGATTAACAACCTGCATCATAATTGATTCAAATTCACCCAACATGTTTTCAAAATTTTTAGCCTGAGTCCAGATTGTAGCAATTCCTATAATAATGGCTGTGACAAGCGCAGTCATAACAGACATAATCGGTGGTATATTTAACTGGAAAACAACCTTAGGAAGTTCCTGCAGCCCTTCCATCTGAGTAGCAATAGAAAGATGTGGAATGATAGCATATCCAGCAATGGTAGCCATTGTGGCAGCTCCAGCCGCTGAAAGATACGCAAGACCAACTCCGGCGCCCAGCATTTTGTGAGCGTTATGACCAAGTCTTGTAATAGCAGGTGCAATAAAACCAATAACAACAAGCGGAACAGTATAATATATTAACTGGCCGATTACGTATTTAACTGTAACCATTACTTCCATTACAGCATCATTAGCAAATAGTCCTATTACAACACCTGCCGCAATCCCAACGAGAAGCTTAAATATCAAGCCGAATTCTTTCAACCGTGATTCTGAAGACATTTTACACCCCATAAATATGCTTTTTCAAATCAATCTTTCTAAATTTCCACTCACCACACAGCCACTAGTCTAAATTATTTAGAAGCAATTACCTCTATTTCAACCAGTGCTCCAAGAGGCAGATTACCTACTTCAAAACAGCTTCTAGCTGGGAAAGGTTCTGCGAAATAAGTTGCATATACTTCGTTTATTGCAGGGAAATCTCCAATATTTTTGATGTATACAGTAGTTTTTACAGTATCATCCATGGTCAATCCTGCTGCTTCGAGAATATGCTTAACATTTTCAAGAGACTGTTTTGCCTGTTCAGCTGCTGTTTCAGGCATTTTACCTGTGGTAGCATCAATTGGCAGCTGTCCAGATGTGAAAACCATATTTCCTGCTTCGATTGCATGAGAATAACATCCGATTGCTGCTGGAGCCTTTTCGCTTACGATAACTTTCTTCATTTTGTTTCTCCTTATAACTAATTTCTTATTTTATTTAGACCAAGCAACCAAAGAATGATTGCAACGCCCTTCTCATAGGAATAAAATAACCGTGCGTCAATAAGAAATTATCTTATTGATAAAAATTTATTATCACATCTCGCAAAAAAAAATGCCTGAAAACAGACATTTTCAGGCTTCTTATAAAAAAAGGCTTATTTTACGTTAATTTTTTGAAGATACCGATATAATGTAGCCTCTGATACTGCCAAATGTTTTGCAACTACCCGGATTGTGCCTTTAAGCATAAAGACACCGTGATCGTTCAGTGTTGCTACCACCGCCAATTTTTCATCAGAGGTCATTCTCTCGGGGAGAACTTTAGTATCCTCTACAACTTTTGAGATAAGAGATTCAGTAAGGTCTTCCATTGAATGCGGAAAAGTTTCAAAATGTTCCACAGGCTCGGATCGATCAGCTTCAGCAATAGGGTCAGACGTTGCAAACAATTCTTTTTTTTGAGTCTTTTCGAATCCTGCGCTGCTTATAAACCTGTTCATAATATCTCGCGCAGCCAAGATATCTGAGGTATCCATATTCATACAAATCATACCGACAAGTTCCCCATTTCCGTCTCTTATAAAATAGGTCGCAGAATGCAGGACACGTCCATCACGGGACTTAGTCGTATATCCCATAACCCAATCCTGCTTTTCATAAACTTTATTTATAACAAACTTCAAAGCAAGATCTGTCAACGGAGCCCCTATACGGCGGCCTGAAATATGATCGTTAGCAATGGCAAGAACAGACTTCTCTTTATTATTTGTATCATGAAGAACCACTTCGCAATTCTCTCCGAGAAAAGTCCCTAAAAAATTTACAAAAGAAATATACCCATTAAGAATCTCGTGCTTTGAACCTGTCTTACCCGCCAAACTTCCCTCCCTTTCGTAATAAAAAATTATCACCGCCATAAAAATTATGCGCATGTCTAGAAAAATGTCAATCTTTAAAAGTGAATCATTAAGGTAGGCAATTAACTGTTTTTAAATAATTCTTTATGAATGGACATATCTTTTCAGAATTATTAAAAGAATTAATTGAGTGAATAATTTGACTAAGATTGATATTAAGTCACTTGTAATAATTATATATAAATAAAATATTAATAAATTAATCACTATAAATACGAGAACAGATATGAATATAGACAAATTTGACTTTGATGCAACGCTACTGACTGTCAATTTTGCAACCAGACTTCTGGCAATGGAGATGGACAGAGACACTCTTTTAGACCGTGCCTTAGAGGCTTTCTGTGATCTTGGATCATGCAACGAAGCCGCAATAATGATGTATGACCGCGACAATAGCCTGATTGTAAAAGCTGCATCTTTAAACCATGAAAGAACATTTCCTGACGAAGAAATCCCCATGACTAAAGCAATGGCAGAAGCCGCGCAAAGCCGCGCTCCAGTAGCCAGAGCAAAATGCAAAAATTCATTTTATCCATTGCCCGGTGACGGCTGCATTGAGGAATGCGGGACGTGTTTATGTATTCCGCTAGTAGGGTCGCGCGACTTGGTTAAGGGCTTTGTAACTCTGCACCGCGACAGTCTCAGGCCATGGTCTAATTCAGAACTTTTCCAGCTTGGTATCGTTTCAACAGTTGCCGCCATATCATTTGAAAACTCGGAACTGTTCCGTCAGACAATAGAAGACAGTTTAACGGGCCTATATATGCGCCGTTATCTTTTCATAAGAATGGACGAGGAAACTCAAAGAATTAAACGTAGAGGTGGTGAGCTTTCCGTAATAATGATCGATATAGACCTCTTCAAGCTGATCAACGACTCCTACGGTCATGCTGTGGGCGATGAAGCACTTAAGCAGGTTGCAGACATCCTGCTTCAAAACTCCAGACGAGGCGCGGATATCGTTTGCAGATACGGCGGAGAAGAATTCGCTGTGCTTATGCCCGGATCTAAAAAAGAAGATGCAATGTTAGTAGCAGAACGCATGCGCGCGGGATGCGCTGGAACAAAACTACTTACTTCCGGCGGAGAAATAACAGTTACCATAAGCGCAGGTGTAGCCAACCTTAACGAGTGTGATTTGATCTTAGGCGATAATATGATGAGAATTGCAGATAAAAGACTTTATCTTGCAAAAGAAGCCGGACGAAACAGGATTGTTTTTGAAGAGTAAAGATTATTTTTTTCCAGCCCCCATATCCTTCAGCAGAAACTCCGGTATAGTCCCCGCAGGAATACTTTCTTCGCCATAATATCTTTCTAAAATACTGAGGTATGTGCCGTTCTTTGCGATTATTTTTAAGCCGGCTAAAAATCTTTTTTTAATCTTCACTTTATCTTTTAAGAAAATAAGTGAAATGGGAGCGTTAAGCAGCGGTTTTTTCATATAGGCAAAATCAAAAACATTATTTGGAAACAATTCTTTTACCAGATAATTACCAGTCACACGGAAAGCCACTGCAAAATCAGTACGCCCGGCATTCAATTTCAAAAAATTTAATCTTATATCATGTGCAAAATCGACTTTAAGCTTCGCAGCTTCGAGGGTTTTCTGGCTTCCACTTCCACGCACATTTCCAAACCGATAATCCCTTAATTCATTCAAAGAGTTAAAAGCGACTCCATCGGGGAAACTACTTTTTTTATAAAACCCCATAAAATTTAAATTAATAATATCAACATAATCAACAAGATCATCTTGACCAGCTTTTTTAAACCATTCCATAGTCCCTATACATGCAGGATCTTTTCTCCGAACAATAGACCAAACGCTTCTAGTCAGAGGCAATAAATCATAAGAGGTTCCTACCGAAACAGCCTTAAACGCTTCTGTCACGATGTCTCTGCACATTCCATAACCTAGCCCGGGAAGAACTTGTTCAGCGACTATGGGAGGATATACTATTGATGAAATTCGTAATTCAGCAGAAGAAAAAACATTTGAACAAAAAAAAGCCAAAATTATAAAACTTAATACCAGTTCTTTCATTATGGTTAACCCCATGCCCCGTCCTTATAACTATCAAAAAAGCTCTATTAAAATTATTTCATATTGTTTTTTACCCATTTCTATACTTACCAATTAATGCACTACAGCACATTATCCCAAAAATCACACCTAGAAATTTCACTAACAATTTTTAAAAAATTTTCCAATGCTGGAAAAACTTGGTTCGAATTATAAATAATATGCATTTCAAGCGATGGAATATTTCCGGCAAGAGGCTTAAACTGCACTCCGGCAAGTCTGCGTTTTGCTAAACTTTCCGGAACAATGGCAAGCCCTATTCCTGCGGCAGCCAGCGCTAAGGAAGCTGATTTTGTTACAGACTCCTGAACCACTCTAGGGCTGAATCCGGCTTCTGCAAAAACCCTAAACCATTCATCATAAAGACGAGGCTGACTTTCCCGCGGTTGGAAAATCAAAGGTTCACCAGCCAGTTCCGCAACATCTATCTCAGATTTACTAGAAAATTTATGAGCGGAAGGAACAGCAACAGCATACCGTTCTTTATGAAAAACCTTCCCTTTAAGATCACCTAAATCATGCTTGAAAAGTCTGACCACACCTACATCAATTCGACCCTGTGCAGCTTCTTTAAGCTGAAGGTTTGTCGACATCTCATCCAAAATAAAAGTCACGTCAGGATACTTTGCCTTGTACTCACGAATAATATCAGCAAGCGCTCCATCCATTGCAGGCCCAATATACCCTAAACGTAGCTGACCTTTCTTACCTAACGCGACTTCCTGAAGATTCTGCTTTGCCTTAGCAATAGATTTTAAAATAGCATAAGCATCCTGCAAAAGAGACTTACCTGCGGCTGTCAATTTTACAGAACGCTTATTCCGTTCAAAAAGCTTCACGCCAAGCTCATCTTCAAACTTCATAATCTGCTGACTAAGCGGCGGCTGAGAAAGGTTAAGCCGCTTGGCCGCGTTTCCGAAATGAAGTTCCTCTGCCACAGTTACAAAATATCGAAGTTGTCTTGTTTCCATAAGTAATACATAAAAGATATTACTCTAATTGAAAAGATATATTCGACATATTTATATGACAGGAATATTTAAGGACTCAGTTACTAATTAACTCAAACAAAAGGAGCACAACATGTCTGGCATTAAAAACTTTAAAACATTAGGCAACAGCGATATCAAAATTTCAAAACTCGGACTCGGCTGTATGGGACTTAGTGAATTCTACGGAGAACCTGCCTCCGAAGAACAGGCCACAAAACTTATTCATCATGCTCTGGAAAGCGGAGTGAATTTCTTTGATACTGCAGATATGTACGGAGCAGGCCATAATGAAAAACTGCTTGCTACGGCTCTAAAAGATAGACGCGATAAAGCCGTTATCGCAACAAAATTCGGTATCGTACGAGCAAGCGGCGAATATGCCCGCGACATATCCGGTAAACCTGAATACGTGCGCAAATCCTGCCATGAAAGTTTACGCAGACTAGGCACAGATTACATTGATTTATATTACATTCATCGAGTTGATGTGAATACGCCGATTGAAGAAACTACCGGAGAAATGGCAAAACTTGTTAAAGAAGGCAAAATCAAAGCTATTGGAATATCCGAAGCTTCGGCGGAAACTTTACGCAGAGCACACGCAGTTCATCCAGTTTCTGCGTTGCAGTCTGAATATTCAATGTTAACCCGTGACCCTGAAAAGGAAATGCTGGCGCTGACAAAGGAACTGGGTGTAACTTTTGTTCCATACAGCCCCATCTGCCGAGGCCTTTTAAGCTCCAGCAAACTAGCTGAAGATAATCCCGCAGATGTCAGAAAAATGCTGCCACGTTTTCAAAAGGAAGCTTATGAAAACAACAAAGCCATTGCAGACAGTCTTAGCTTAATCGCAGATAAAAAAGGCTGTTCCCTTGCGCAGCTTTCGCTAGCATGGGTAATGGCACAAGGTGAAAACATTGTTCCAATACCTGGTACAACCAAGATCAAAAATCTTGATTCAAATATAAATTCATTAACAGTGCCATTCTCTCACAAAGAATTACAAGTTATCGATAAACTTTTAATTGAACATAAAGTTCTTGGTGACAGATATACCCAGGAAGGAATGAAAGGCGTTAATGGCTAGAAAGTATTTTTCCTCAGAAGTTCTTAAAAGAACTTCTGAGGAAAAAATAAATCTTAGTATGTGAGACTTTTAAGCTTAATGACTGTCCTATTTTCAGGCTTTAAAACTTCAAAATTAACACTCCAGTATTTATGGATTAATTTATCTATAAGCCCTGAACTTTTTGCATGCAGAAGAGCCTTTCCAATAACAGGTTTTAGCCGGGCTTCCTGCGGGCTTAAATAAAAAATAAAATCATGATTATATTCCAGAAGCAAATGAGGCTCAATTACTAAAGCATCATACTTGTTAACAGACTGTAAAACTTCGTTAAATCCACGAGTAAAATAGTCCAGACCACGTGATTTTGTAGCTACCATTTTATATATATTGTTAACGTTCACAACTTCCTTATATGGCAAATCATTTTCCTTCCAAATCCCCACATCAAACCACTTCTTACCGAATGCAGCTACTTTATTTATATTTCGAAACTCATCCAGAGTTTTAACCTTTTCATAAATATGTAAATCCTCGGCAGGGATAAGTAGCACCCTTTTACCAATTAAACCGTTTGTCAGATTTACCGGAATAGGAATATAATCCTTATCACGTTCAGGAGTTCTAAAAAGCCGAGCGATGCTTATCCCGCCACTTTTAAGCATGTTAAGTTTACGCAATAAAGGTAGTCCGGGTATTTTTTTAATATAAACATCATGCCCGTCATTAACTAAAGCCGTTTTAAGCAGTTCACAAAAGTATTCATGCCTCCCGTCAGCAGTTGAAGACATACGCAAACAAATAATTTCCGCGTAACTGTTTATTGGCAAAAAAACCAAAAAAATAAATAAATATAATATAATGTTTTTTTTATTCATTAACTCTTCCATTAGGGTCAAAGGAGTTTAAGAACTACTTAAATTTTATAACATAATTCAAAACACTATAAAAGACATAGTAAACAATCTGATAAACTTAGCGATTTACTATTTTAAAATTCCACTAGTAATGATTAGTTTGAATCCAATTCCAATAAACGCTATAGAAGATTAAATTCATGAATCTTCACTCCACGGAGGGAGCGGATGCAGGCCACACAGGACAATATCACAAATCTGGCAAAACAAGAAACCAAGTACGCTCATGGCGGCAACATTAAAAAACTTGCTGAACGGGCAGGATGCCCTTCGTCCGAGCTTCTTGATTTTTCCGCAAATATTAATCCACTCGGACCTCCGCCGTGGTTGCAGCAGGTTGTCATCAACGCACTTAATGAAGTTGACAAATACCCTGATCCTGAAAGTGCTGAACTTACTCTTGCCGCCTGTCAGAAGTATTCCGTATGGCCTACAGAATGTATTGCCGGAAACGGTGCTTCTGAACTTATCAGCGCAATTACGCGCCTTGGCGGATACAAGCGAGCTGTAATCCCCGTACCTTGCTATGTAGATTATGAGCGTTCCTGCGCAATCGCAGGCCTTAAAACAGAACAAATTCCTTTAGATCCGCAAAAAGGATTTGCGCCGGATTTCGATAAGCTTTCATCCTTCCTATCAGCTTCACCTGCATTGGTATTTTTGGCTCAGCCTAATAATCCCACAGGTACAGCATTTGACCCAGAAGAACTAAAAAAAATCGCACGCGCCCATCCAGATTCACGCTTTATCGTTGATGAATCCTTTGCCGACTTTATCCCAAATTTAGAAAGACTCACCGGCAAACGCCCGCCCAACGTCATTACGATTCTCTCGCTGACCAAATTTTATGCCATCCCGGGACTGCGCCTTGGCCTCGCTTTTGCTTCACCGGATATCATAATGGCACTTAAAAACATTCTGCCCTGCTGGTCCGTAAACCTCCTCGCACAGACAGTAGGACTCAGATGCATCAAGGATGAAGAGTATGCGCGCCAGACGATTGAAACTACCACCCGCTTGCGTGAAGAACTTGTTCAAGGAATCGCCAAAATACCGGGCATTAAGACTTTCCCTGCACAGGCAAACTTTATGCTCTGCCAAGTTCAGCGAGTCGGCATGGATGCAACAGGTCTCATTGAACACCTGATAAAAAATAACATTGCCGTGCGCCACTGCGAGAACTTTGATGGTCTGGACTCCACCTATTTCCGCATAGCGGTCAGAACTGCTGAGGAAAATACAAAATTTATCGACGGCTTACGTTCCTTCACAGGAATGGAAGTAACCGCGACAAAGGCGAAGAAAACTCCTGCCCTCATGATTCAGGGGACCTGCTCCAATGCGGGCAAATCCATTCTTGCGGCGGCTTTTTGCAGAATTTTTCTGCAAGACGGATACAAAGTCGCTCCGTTTAAAGCACAGAACATGTCACTCAACTCCTTTGTCACTGACAATGGCTTGGAGATGGGACGAGCACAAGTGACTCAAGCAGCGGCTTGTAAACAGTCTCCTGATGTCCGCATGAATCCTGTTCTGTTAAAACCGAACAGCAACACGGGATCGCAAATAATAGTAATGGGCAAACCTGTCGGGAACATGAAAGTTCTGGACTACGTAAAGTACAAGCCCACAGCTTTTGAAGCCGTTAAAAAGGCATACGATTCCATAAGTGCTGACAGCGATATCATGGTGATAGAAGGAGCCGGAAGCCCAGCTGAAATAAATCTTAAGCAGCACGACATTGTTAATATGGCAATGGCTGAATATGCAGAGGCCAAAGTTATCATCACAGGTGATATTGATCGCGGAGGAGTCTTTGCAGCACTTTCCGGAACTATGGACTTAATCGATGCGCATGAACGCAAAATGGTCTGCGGATTTCTGCTCAATAAATTCAGAGGAGATGCATCACTGCTCACTCCCGCACTGGATTTCACCTTAAGCCGCACAGGAAAACCCGTACTAGGAGTAATCCCGCACATAGAGAATTTAGGCCTGCCTGACGAAGATTCTGTTTCATTTAAACAGGACATAAATAAGTCCGGTAGTCGTGGTAAACAAAGCGACTGTGTCGATATAGTCTGCATAGATCTACCGCGCATTTCAAATTTCACGGACCTCGACGCGCTGAAAGGTGAGCCCGATGTAAATTTGCGAATAGTCGACAATCCTAATGAAATAGGAACTCCTGACGCGATAATTATCCCCGGCAGCAAAAGCACTCTTTCGGACCTTACACATATTAAAGAAAGCGGTCTTGCACAGGCAATTTTAAACCTTAAAGACAAATCAGAAATAATAGGAATATGCGGCGGACTTCAAATGCTGGGTCAATACATCAGCGACCCAGATGAAATAGAATCGGAAGTAATTACCGCAGACGGATTAGGACTTCTGCCACTCCAGACAACTCTGGCGCAGGAAAAAACTCTAACCCGTACCAACGGTACCCACGGTTTCAGCAAAATGGATGTCAGCGGTTATGAAATCCATCACGGCAAAACCGAACCACTGTTGCCTACAGTACGTGCCATGATTGTTCCCAAAGGGCTTACAGGATCAGTTCCTATCTCTAAGGTTCTAGGGTTCGGAATTAAATCAGGCATGATATGGGGAACATACCTGCACGGTATATTCGATGCCGACGAGTTTAGACGCTGGTTTATTGATTCGCTACGTGAGAAAAAAGGTCTGCCTAAACTTGAAAAAATCCAGACAACATTCGGAATGGAAGACGCACTGGACAGACTAGCAAAAGTGGTGCGGGAGAATGTCGATATGAAAGCAATTTATAATGCGCTTGGAATGTAGAAATTAAGAGTGATCCTTTGGTGGCAGAAGTACAACTTTCTCAAGAAAACGCTCTAGCCCTTTCACAGTATCACTTCCGTCATAGCAAAGTCCGATACGTTCACTAATAAGCTTAGACATTTTGCGGCGGTAATCAGGATCAAGCCCAAGGCGAACGGCTTTCTCGACATAATCTTCGGCAGAAGAAGCTATCAGCTCGCCAAGATCCATACGCGTAAGAAATGCCTCCGTATGTCTGCCACGCATAAGCGTTCCGGGCAAAGTAACAGGTGCAACACTTTTAGACATGGTCTCAAGGCTTGAATTGCAACCGGACCAGCCGAAAGAATCTAAAAAAACATCTCCCAATCCTATCAAAGCCTGAAAGCGATCGCCCAGTAGCGAGGGCAAAAAGACCAACCGATCATGTGGGTTTAAATCTGCCTCGCTGAAAACCTTTTCAAGACGGGTACGAAAGCGGCGGTTAAGGTGACTTGCTCCGCTGTTTGCAATGAATACAAAGCGTGAATCAGGAACATGCTTCGCTATCTTGGTAAAAATTCTATCCTGCTGCGGCAAATACTTATAAAGAGTTTGCAAACACAGATATACAACATCTGTTTCAGCAAGACCGAAATCAGCCCGACTATCTCCGCTTGGATCAGGCGAAGTAGAAATATAATCAATACCCAGCCCTGGCAACCTGACTAATTGCTCACTGTAATGTTCCTGCCCATCGACAGGCTCCATCAAATCACTGGAAAGAAAATAGTCTATACTTTCGAGGCCGCTGGTTTCAGGATGCCCCCAAGACACGCACTGAACCGGAGCCAACTTTAAACAAGCCGACTTAGCGCAAAGCGGGTCCATTCCAAGTTCAGGATAAATCAGGACATGCGGAGCATCACTAACCACGGACTCAGCCAGAGCCGTAACCGTTTTCAGATTATCTCTGAAAATATCGAAAATCTGCCGCGCAACATCTGTTTCACTATCAACCAGATGAGATGTGCTATAGCCGACAACTTCAAATCGTTTACGATCAAGTCCGGAAACCCAACCCTTAACGGGCATTTTCCAAACAGAATGATTGCGAAAATGTCCCGAGACAATACCGACTCGTATGCGCTCCCCTTCTTTGGGGGACATTGATACAAAGGGAAATGAATTTTGAGCCTTCGTGACTATTTCTGAAAAACTTGCATTAACAGCTTTAAAGATTACGGAGCCGTAGATTTTCATAAGCTCGCGGTCACACTGTCCCTGATACGGCAGACAGTAGGGCTGAAGTTTCCCCACCGCGTCAACAAGTTTTGCCAGAGACTTTTTATCACCGTTTTTCTCAGCATTAGTAACTTCACGGTATAGAGCACTTAAATCATGCTCATACCTTTCTCGGCAAAGAGTAATGTCTTCATCACTGTCGTAGTAAGGAGGGATGCGACTCATGCACAGATAAAGTTTGAGATCCAGGTCCGCTGGAGCAATGGAGACAGCCCGTTCAAAGTACCATGCACCTTTATCGGAATCACCAGATTCTTTAGCGGAAAAACCCCGATTAACCAGAGCAGAAGGATGATTCGGATTAATTTCAAGACAACGCTTAAATTCTTCTTCAGCCTGCCCGTACTTACCAAGTGCTTTTAAAGCCGCACCAAGATTATTACGAGTACTGACATCAACAGGATCATATTCCAAGGCTTCGCGGTAACGCAAAACAGCATCATCGTTTCGACCAATATTATATAAAATATCCCCAAGTTGAGACAGATACACAGGATTATCAGGAACAAGATCCACCGCACACTGACAATGCGGAAGAGCTTGTTCCGGCTTGTTCAAACGAGCCAGAATATCACAAAGCCCGAAATGTCCGGCCGGATTTCGAGGGTCCGCAACAATAAGATTCTCACAGGCCGACAAGGCTTCCTTGTCTTTACCGAGCTTGCATAAGACTCGAATTAAAGCTTCCTGAGCGTCAGAATAAAGTTCTGCAGTTTGAGTAGAAATTTTAAAATATTTCAAGGCTTCATCCAGACAATCAAGAACTATCAGGACTGTGCCAGCATTAAATGCGGCAAAACCGTCATCAGGTTGCAACGCTAAAGCCCGCTCAAAAACAGCAAAAGCCTCTGCCGGACGGCCTAGATTTTTTAGAGAAACACCAAGTGAGTTAAGAATATCAGCTTCATTAGGAATGAGGGTGGAAGCACGGGTAAAAAAATCAACAGCAGCAGTGTGATCTCCACACTTCTGAGCACATAGACCGAGCATGAAAAGAGCAACAGCGTGATCAGGATCAAGTTTTACAACACGGAACCAAAGATCCTGTGCAGGTTCTATCTGCCCCGCAGAAAAAAGCGAGTACGCACGGTCTGAAATAAGCTTCAGTTCATCCCGTAATTGTCCGTTCTCATCTGGATTCACAAGAATTCCTCATGCGTTAACTCAATTTGAAAAAGTAAACTGTTAGCCCTTCCACTCCATAACAAACTCAGCACATGAAGTATGCACGTCCTGCCGCTCCTCAACGATCTTAAAACCGTGAAATTTATAAAAATCAATTGCACTGGAGTTAGCAGTATAAACAGATAATTCCAACCGTAAACGCAGCTTCTTTGCTTTCTCCATTAACTGAGAACCGCAACCATTTCCCTGCCATTCCGGAGCGATAAAGATAGCTGCAAGCACATCATCCACAAGACAAAAGAATCCGGCTAAGCAACCGCCGTTTTCAATAACCCAAGTTTCAGATGCGGGCAGATATTCATCACGCATAATATCTACCTTACTGACCCAAAATTCATCTGGAACAAAAGAATGGGCCTTTATGGAAGCACTGAGCCAGATATCACCAAGAAGAGGATAATCAGCTGCAATGGCTTTTCTAATTATTTGAGACATATTTTATCCAAAAAACTTACACTTAAGCAATTTCACCGCAAACAAAGTATTCGTAACAAGCTATCGCTTTCAATCATTAATTATACTCATCTAAAAAGCTACAGTCCGAAAAAGTCATAGGCATTCTTTGCACAGGCGGCCCAAAGCTCATTCACGTCCATTCCTTTAAGCTCTGCGACCTTTGCCGCAGTGAAAACCACATATGCAGGTTCATTGCGTTTGCCACGCCACGGCTCAGGGGAAAGGTACGGACAATCGGTTTCAAGAACCATTCGCTCAACAGGAATATACTTTGCGGCTTCCTGTGCTTCTTCATTCTTCTTATAGGTAATCGGGCCCGGGATGGAAATGTACCAGCCGTTATCAAGAATCCTTTTCGCAGTTGCAATGCCAGAACCGAAGCAATGCCAGAGCAGAGGCTTGCCTGACCAACCGTAATCGTCCAAAATTTCAAGAGTTTTTTCATGTGCATCACGGCTGTGGATTACAACTGGCATATCAAGTTCGTCAGCAAGTTCAAGCTGAGCGCGAAAAGTCTTTTCCTGCACAGCAGGGGGGACATCGTCCCAATAATAATCCAGCCCTATTTCACCAACGGCTTTCAAACGACTGTCCGACTTGAACGCAGCGCGGATGGCTTCCCCCTCAGCATCGGTATATTTATCTGCATCATTGGGATGAATTCCTAGCAGGAAAAATACTTCAGGATATGCATCAAAAAGAAAACGATTAGCTTCGTATATTTGCGATCCTAGAAAAACATTACCGATCTTCGCAATTCCGCATTCTTTAGCCCTTGCCATTACTTCAGGTAGGTCTTCTTTAAAATCTTCCATATCAAGGTGTGCATGAGTTTCAACACCGGACACATTTATGCCGACAGTCTGCGGCAAGGCTCTTTTTTTCTTTTTTGACATATTTTAATCTTAACTTTGAAAATTATCCCATATCTTACTTACTGTTTCAGCCTGAATTCCCAGCGTATAGGAACGGACGGTTTGTTGCCCTGCGGCTAGCGCGCTGTCAAGCGCTACGCCGCCTTCAAGCCATAGATTAAGCGCCTTTTCAAGATTAAACGCCGCATCAAGCACATCTGCGTCAGCTGACCAGAATCCGTTGCCGGACCATTCAACATCACGCAGAGGCCACCAAGGCTTAAAAACAGCCCCATCAAGCTGACGCATATAATCCCACCCTCCAAAACCGGAAAACCCTACTGGTATACAGCCGGATGCTAGAGCTTCAAGCGGCGGAAGCGGACATCCTTCAGGAAATCCTGATACCAAAAAAATGTGGCTGGTTCTTAAAGCAGCAGCCACACCTTGTGCATCCATATTAGCAATTTCAATCCAGCGAACATCACAATTTGGATTACGAGCTTCGAATATAGATTTAATCTGGCGGACTAATGCTTTGTTTTTGCGAGGCATGTAGGCAATTCTAAGAGGACCATCGGCAATATTTTCAGGAGGATAAAAGAGATTTGTATCTATACCGGGCCTTAATATGGGTGAAACGGAGCCAAGGGTCTGCTGCATAAACCATTCAACAGGATGAGATACAGCGAGGAATGAAACAGGCAGGTTTTGCCATAAGACTCCTTTCGGCAGAGAAGAAAAAAGATACGCCCAATTCTGGCAGTAAACAACGCACTTTGCTCCGGCATTAAGCCCGGGAGCAAGGCTATTTACCCATCCTTCCGGCACTAGCCATAGGTCATCTTTACAAAGTTTCAACTCGTCCCACAAAATGGGCTCTGGATCTCCTTCATTCAACGGAGGCATCCAGCTGCCTGCTTCACGCAGAACAAGGCGAACATTATTTCCCTGACGCGCAAGAATAGAAGCTATCTGACAAAAGACCGTGATGCCTCCGGTAGGCTTTCTGACCGGCGGTATAAATATATATGTATTCATAGTTTTTCCTTACCGAATATAACCCCAAAAACAGCGCTTTGAAAAGTACGAACTATAGACACAACTTTGCAATCAATCATCCAGAAATAAACCATTTTTTTATACTTATAAAGGTGACTTCCCGACATAAGACATGTTAGCTTGGCCATGTGAAAAACGAAAAATCATACTCTGTCAGCGGACTTTTAAATCAGCAAATTCTTTTGCCGGACCTTCTTGATGAAGTGCCTATGGGTATTGCTGTCCTTGATATTAACGGCAAAATAGAAATAGTAAACCGCACATGGCAAATCATGACCGGGGCTGACCCCGAGTCAGTAATTGGCCTCAAATGTATGCTTGGATTACGTTGCGATTATTGTTTTAAAGGATGCCCTATAATGGCTGGTAAAACAAACTTTACTGCCATTGCAACGGATGCTGATATTATTGATAGGTCACGCATCAAAATTCCTATTAGACTAACCATCGCTCCCATTTTTTCAGGCGACAATACACTTTCTGGATTTGTAGAAACAATTCAAGATATCCGGCAGGTTGCGGAACTTAGCAGTAGCGCAAACAAGGCCTATTCAGTCGGTGGGCTTATCGGAACAAGCCCGCAAATGATAAAAGTTTTCAGCATGATACCGAGCATTGCAGCTACAGATTCATCTGTTCTCATCACCGGAGAAACCGGAACAGGAAAAGACGTGCTCGCCGAGGCTATGCATAATGCATCGGACCGCGCAGGAGGTCCGTTTATTAAAGTTAACTGCGGAGCTTTGCCGGAAACACTGCTTGAGTCTGAACTTTTTGGCCACGTGAAAGGAGCTTTTACCGGAGCACATGAAAACCGCCCCGGACGCATAAAGCTGGCACACAACGGTTCATTTTTCCTAACTGAAGTAGGCGATCTTCCACTGTCCCTTCAAGTTAAACTGCTCTCGTTTCTTGATGATAGGGAAATTTACCCGCTCGGAAGTTCAAAAGGCTTTAAAGCAAATGTGCGTATAATTGTTGCGACACATCGTGACCTGAAACAAATGGTTCACGATAAATTATTCAGGGCTGACCTTCTGTTCAGACTAAACGTAGTTCATCTTCACCTGCCGCCGCTTAGAGAAAGGGGTGAAGATATTCTCTTACTTAAGAATCATTTCCTTAAAGAATACAGTAATAAATTTAATAAAAAGATTAGAGGGTTCACCAAGAAAGCCGCCAAAATTCTTCTTGGCTATCACTTTCCTGGCAATGTCCGTGAACTTAGCAACATTGTAGAATATGCAGTAAATTTCTGTGACCGTGATTGCATAGGAACAGAGCATCTCCCAGCATACCTCACTGAGCAAGACATTCTACGACCTGTAGTTGAATCAGTAAAAGCGTCCTCAGAACAAAATATCCAGAAGGTATACTCCCCTGCTGAAAGCTGGGAACATGCAGAAAAGCAAATGATTATAGATGCTTTGATTAAAAATGGTGGACGAAAAGCCGAAGCGGCAAACTCCCTTGGTTGGAGCAGATCTACATTCTGGCGTAAAATTAAAAAGCATTCCATTAACGGGTAATCAAATGGATAAAAAACTACTCATTCCCCTGTTCAACAACGAAGTAGCTCCGCGCTTCGACATTGCCACGGACGTACTCTTAGTAAAAATAAGACCGAACGGAGACTATGACGAACGGATTATTGTTCTTCCGCAAGCTTCTGCCGAAGATTTATGCGCCCTTGCAACATCCGATAAAACCGACACTCTAATCTGTGGCGGGATTGACGACGAGCATTACCAATATTTAATTTGGAAAGGTATTAAAGTACTCGACAACGTAATCGGGCCTATAAAAAAAGTAATTGATGCTCACAAGAAAAAAGTTCTCATAGTTGGCTCAAATTTTTATTCTTCCTAAACGCCCTCCTAACTAGCTATATCTACAATCATATTTTCACATACCGTTCACTCTTGTCTCTTTTTGTTTCAAAAAGGGTCATATTCAATGTTTCATATTGTTTCAATAAGTTCCAACAAAAAGTAAGTTAATCTCTTCCACTAATCCTAAGAAGCTGTTATAAATTACTTATTTTCTTATGGCATATAGAGTGCTTTCTCAAAGCACACGTTGCAGAAGCCGAAATTACGGTCAGTAACTGAAACAAAACATGCGGCCAAATGAAAATAATGATTGTTGAAAGTGACACGGAATTTCGCGAAAACTTAGCAACAAGACTCATCAATGCGGGGTTGAAAGTTTTTGAATCCGACAATCTGGATGAAGCTAAAGAGCAAATTATAAGAAATAAGTTACAGATAATTGTGCTCGGCTTATCTGGATTTGGGAGAAATTCACTTGCATTCATGAAAACAGTTTCAACAATTGTTCCTGATTTGAAAATTATTTTAATTACTCAGCGCAACACGATTCCACTTTCAATTGAAGCCATGAATCTTGGAGCATGTGCTGAAGTTCCAGTTCCTGTCGACATTGCAGTTTTATTAAAAACTTTACGATCAGCCGACAACCGCTAAAGGAGATAAACATGGAAAACATTAAAGTAAAAGATCTCATGATTCCGGTAAAAGAATATAGCCGAATCAAAAAACATACTACAATTCATCAGGCTATGCTCAAATTGATTAAAGAGGGCAATGATAAAAATTTATCGCATCCTCACCGTGATATTTTAGTAGAAGATGAGAATGGAAAAACAATCGGTAAACTAACGATACTTGATATTTTCATACATATGGAACCTTCCTATTTCAAATTCCTTTCAAGTAATAAAAATAACTTTCTAGATAGAAAATTTGTTCAAAGAGTTTTTAAGGACTTCAACCTTTGGGATGAACCGATGACGACTATTTGCTCCAGTATCAGCGAAGTCAAAGTTGAAAAGATTATGTACAAGCCTGCTCTCTCTGAAATTTTAGATGAGGACGACAGTCTGGATAAAGCTCTCCATTCTTACATTATGGGCATCCACCAACCTCTTTTGATTCAAAAAAACGGAACAATTACCGGAGTACTTCGCCTTGGGGATGTCTTTGAAAAGGTAAGAGACTCGATCCTGACTTGTGCAATAAAAACTACGGACAAAATCAAGGAGTAATTTAGATATGAGCGCAGCTACTCTATCAAAGCCAAAATCTTTTGATTTTAAAAGACTTTTCTTCATGCTGCTAGGTTTAACTCTGTTCGCAGTGGTTTATTATTGCCCGGCATGGCCTGATGCTATCGACCCTATGGGCGAACATTTTATACTCTCTCAGGAAGCCAAAGGAGCAATTGGAGTTTTCCTGTTGGCTGGCACATGGTGGGTATTTGAGGTTGTACCAATCGGCATAACTTCACTGGCAATCGGTGTATTGCAGGCTATGTTTTTTATCCGCCCTGCCAAAGTTGCATTTAAAGATTTCATGGACCCTTCTGTTCTTTTTATCTTTGCTTCAATCATGATTGGACTTGTTTTCACCAAAACCGGACTGACTAAACGGCTTGCATATAAAATGCTCATGGTTGTAGGTGAGAAAACCAAGAATATATATTTAGGAGTATTCGTTGTTACTGCACTGTTAACTCATATTATGGCTCATACAGCAGTCGCTGCAACAATTTACCCTCTCCTTTTAGCAATTTACGCACTGTACGGCGAAGGAAACAAGCCTACCAAGTTCGGTAAAGGGCTTTTTATAGGCATGGCTTATATTGCCGGAGCAGGTTCCATTGTAACCTTGCTCGGAGCTGCACGAGGCGCTGTTGCTATCGGATTCTTTCAAGAGATCCTTGGTAGAGATGTCACTTTCTTTGAACTGACATATTATATGGCACCAATCGGATGGGGTATGGTCTTTCTGCTTTGGGGATTTTTTATGATATTTCTCAAGCCGGAAAAGAAAACCATTCCGGGACTGCGTGAAAAAGCAAGGGAACTGAATAAGCAGATGGGACCGCTGAGTCGTGATGAAATAATGGCGGCAGTTCTCGTAGGTTCAATTATTCTTATCATGAGTTTAAGATCATTTATCCCTGAACTTAAAGCTATTGATAAAACAGCAATCATTCTGGTTTCTTCGATCTCATTTTTTATATTCAAGATCCTTGATATCAATGACCTCGAAGATATTCCATGGAACATTATTCTTCTCTTTGCAGGAGCAATGTCTATCGGATTTTGCCTATGGGAAACAGGTGCTGCAAAATGGATGGCTGTAAATTGGCTGACAATTTTTCAAAATTCTCATTGGTTTGTGTTTGTTATGTCCATAGCTTTCTTCGTCCTGATGATGACCAACTTTATTATGAACGTAGCCGCAATCGCAATTTCACTGCCGGTGGCACTGGTAATTGCTCCATATTTGGGAGTTGCGCCGGAAGTAATCCTGTTCGTAGCCCTTGTAGTTGCGGGTATGCCGTTTCTTCTACTAGTAGGAGCAGCCCCGAATGCCATAGCTTATGATTCCGGACAATTTACTACTGGAGAATTCTTTTTATATGGAATCCCGGCCAGCATAATGCTCTTAATCGTAGTAGGTTTTGCGGTTTTAGTACTCTGGCCGATGATGGGAATGCCTGTAACCTTGCCCGGTTAACAATATCAGGTTATAGGAGCGAATTGTAAAGGAGTCTGGACGGTTTAGGCACATGCTGAAACCGTCCAGGCTGTATATCAACCAGTTCCGGTTTCCACCTACGACTTCCGGCACCAAAAAAAAGCGAGAAGGAAATGAAACAGCTGAATAAGCTTATCGACCATATCGTGCATCGCGTGAATATCAATCTACGCGAGCCGCTTGTCGATGTAGGCCCTTTCATCAAGGACCTCATCCCCAAAGACAGTTTTGCGCTGTACTACGCGTTCTACTCTTTAACGAACACTCACCCTCTTAAATTCCACTTTCGACATTCCAGTGTCGGTGGAACCTACTTCCTTGGCAAATGCGTCGTTGACCATTCCATTCTTCATAAAAGCGATATTCGCGGTGATGAACTAAAACGGAAAGGACATCTTGTTGCCGTCAGCGGTCACAACATAAAGCTTCGTGATGATGAAGTTATTTACATCAGAGACAGTTTTCTAATGAAAACACTGGTGCATAACAACTCACACGATCCCGAAAACCTTGAAGTTTTCAAAATATCAAACACAGTATCCCTGCATTACGCCAACATCCACGGAACATCAGTTGAAGGCTGCTTTCTTGAACCTTTTTCAACTGTTGATTTATCCATCTGTCATGATTGTGCCATAGGATCTTACTCATACGTTCAAGCAGGAGAACTTTCTCATAAAAGAATTCGTCCCGGACGCGTATGGGTCAAAGCCGACGGAGCCTTTGAATTCAACTATCAGTTCCCAACTGAAGTCCTCGCAAAATACATCCGCATTGAAGAAAGCAGGCCTAAAGGCATGTTCATAGACTTTTTTGCAGAGAGAAAAGAAGACTTTATTCCCATTTACTCCGCTGTGAATCCTGAAAATATGATTGATGTACCGGAAGGGGCATCGGTCAGTCCTTACGCTGTAATTAAAGGAACATGTAAAGTTGATAAGAATGTTCTTATCGCTCAAAGAGCCTACCTTGAAGATTCAATTCTGGGGCCTGGCTCTAATGCACAGGAAAATTGTTATATAATTAACTCAGTCTATGATGGGTATAACGTTACAGCTCATGGTGGAAAAGTTATTTACACTCACCTGCACCGAAATATTTTCGTCGGTTTTAACTCCTTTTTAAATGGTAAAAAGGAATGCCAAATTGAAGTCGGTGCCGGTTCAATCATAATGCCCCACACTATTATTGATACTGAGGAACCAGTTGTCATCCCAGAGAATAGTCTTGTCTGGGGTTATATCAGCAAGCAGAAAGACCTTGAAATGCACTCTATATCTTTAACAGACTTCGCTGCACTAAAAGGCCAATTCCGACTTGGTGACCTGACTTTTGAAGGCATAGGAGCAAAGTTTGTTGAGGGTTTCAGACATCGTATTGAACATATCCTTGAATGCAATGGAGCCTTCTGGGACGGATCAGATGAAAAAGCAGGACATGCCCAGCAAACTCAGGACATCTCTTTCAACATCCTTCAGCCTTATCCGGAAGGCGATTTGAAAGGACTTTACCCGGAACTGTCAATCGACCCGTTAGAGCCTAGTGAGCTATAGTCTGAAAATGGTTTTCCCAGTAAACAAGCTAATAAAAGGAGTACAAAGTGCCCAAAACAATCCCACAAGCCCTTCAAAAAAACTTTCTAGGCAATTCTTCGGATTGGTACAAGCTGACTATAATCGGATTTTTAATTATCAACCCTATTCTTCTGGCCACTGCAGGCCCTTTCATTACCGGTTGGATTTTAATAGCTGAATTCATTTTTACACTTGCAATGGCTTTAAAATGCTACCCTCTGCCAGCGAGTGGATTGCTTGCTATAGAAGCCATTGCTTTAGGCATGGCCTCACCAAAAGTGGTTTATGAAGAAACACTGCATAACTTTCCGGTTATTCTTCTTTTAATGTTTATGGTTGCCGGAATCTACTTTATGAAGGATATGCTTCAGTATGCCTTCACAAAGATTCTTCTTCGCATCAAATCAAAACTTACAATTTCGCTACTATTTTGTTTTTCAGGAGCTTTCCTGTCTGCTTTCCTTGACGCTTTAACTGTAACAGCAGTGCTTATTGCCGTTGCATACGGATTTTATGGAATTTACCATAGATTCGCATCAACAGGCCAATGCTCTGTGACAGATGACTCTTCCTTAAAAGAAGAATGTGTAAGTCACTTAGGTGAATTCAGAGGATTCCTAAGAAACCTGCTTATGCATGGTGCTGTTGGTACAGCTCTTGGCGGCGTATGCACCATTGTCGGGGAACCTCAAAACCTGCTTATCGGACATGTTATGAACTGGGAGTTTATGGAATTTTTCTATAGAACTGCCCCAGTCTCTATGCCTGTTCTAGCCATGGGCCTTCTGACCTGCATCCTTCTCGAAGTCACCGGAATATTCGGATACGGATTTAAGTTACCAACCAATGTCCGCCAGATTCTTGAAGAAGAAGATAAAAAGAAAGATGAACAGATGTCTCTTAAACAAAAGGCGGCTCTCCTCATTCAAGCTTGCGCAGCAGTCTTTCTCATCTTCGCTCTGGCTTTACACCTCGCGGAGGTAGGACTTATCGGTTTGAGCATTATCGTTGCTCTTACAGCTCTTAACGGAGTGACTGAAGAACATCGCATAGGACATGCCTTCGAAGAAGCTCTTCCGTTTACAGCTCTTCTGGTCGTATTCTTCGCCATAGTTGCGGTCATTCATGAACAGCACCTCTTTACTCCAGTTATTCACGCAGTATTGGGTCTTGAAGGTAAAGTTCAGCTCGCCGCCTACTATCTTGCAAACGGTTTCCTTTCCATGATTTCTGATAATGTATTTGTTGCAACAGTATATATATCAGAAACCAAAGCGGCATTTCTTAGCGGAGCAATTTCTAAAGAACAGTTTGACCTTCTGGCTGTTGCCATTAACACAGGAACAAATATTCCAAGTGTGGCAACTCCTAACGGACAGGCGGCTTTCCTGTTCCTGCTCACTTCCGCAATTTCGCCTCTGATCAGACTTTCTTATGGAGAAATGGTTAAGATGGCATTCCCGTACACAGTAGTAATGACCCTTACCGGGCTCGGAGCAGTCTGGTGGTGGTTATAAAAAATAATTTTGTAACGTAAAAAAACATCCCCCCTGTAGAATTTTCTACAGGGGGGATATTTTGGCTCTAAAGGATCTTAAAAACTCATATTAGCCCTGCATCTTAGCAATAATAGAATTCAATTCATGCGCCAAAGCCGTCAGCTTACTTACAGCTTCAGCAGACTCTGTCATAGCCTGTGCTGTCTCTCCGGCAATAGTATTAATTTGACCGGTTGAACGACTTATTTCTTCACTGGCTGCAGATTGTTGCTCAGAAGCGGTTGCAATACTGCGAACCTGATCACTTGTTTCAGAGATACTGGCTACAATTTCTTTCAGAACATCACCGGATTTATTAACCAGCTCAGTTACTGTCAAAATAGATTCTGTAGATTTTTCAGCACTCACGATATTCTTACGAGTGCTGTTTTGAATCAGAGTAATATACGAGCCGACTTCTCCGGTAGCTGTCATGGTTTTTTCTGCAAGTTTCCTTACTTCATCAGCAACTACAGCAAAACCGCGTCCTGCATCACCGGCCCTCGCGGCTTCAATAGCAGCGTTTAAAGCAAGAAGATTTGTCTGATCGGCAATATCAGTAATAACACCCATAATATTCCCGATACCTTCAGCCTGCGTGCCAAGTTCAGCCATATCATGACTCAATGCCTCAGAGTTAGCATGAACTTCAGTCATGGTTTCAACAGCCTCAACAACCATCTTATTCCCTGAATGAGCTTTCACCTGAGCTTCATCAGCAATACCTGCGGCCGTGGAGGCATTACGAGCTACTTCAAAAACAGTTGAGTTCATTTCGTCCATAGCGGTAGCTGCCTCACTGGCCATTACGCTCTGTTCTTCCGCACCTCTGCTGGATTGTTCTATCTGTGCGGCAAGAGAATCCGCAAAACCAGCGACTTGATTTGAAATTTCTGTTGCACTTTCAGCAGCATCCGAAATCATAATACTATTTTCTTCAATCACACGCTGCTGCTTTTTAATTTCAGTCATATCGGTTGCCATTAAAATTGCACCCAGCATGCGTTCATCAAGGTCGAACAGAGGTGAAACGTTTACCAGCAAATTAAAGATTTCACCACTCGGACTAGGCATATCCATTTCCAAATTACTCAGTGCATGGTTTTCTTTAATTACCTTGCCTATAACAGTTGAGCGTGAAGAGTCGTTATATACAACATCACCTACAGTTCTACCTATATAATCTGAAGGGACTCCGGGACGGCTAAATGTCTCCAGCATACCCCGGTTTACGAAAAGGACCTTTTCGTCAGCATCAGCAACAATACATGGAATCGAGATTCCCTTAAGAACTCCTTCAGAAAAACCAAGCTTATTTTTAAGCTCGGCAACCATGTGTTTAATATTGTCAGAAAGCTCTAATAGCTCACAGGTAAAAACACCTTCAAGCTCAGCTTTGAAATTACCATGCGAAATTTCAGAGGTGAAATTTTTAATCAGGTCCATCGGAACAATAATCTGTTTGCGTGTAGCAAAAACAATTGCTCCAACCAAAAATAATGCCATGGCAATTCCCATGGCTATCAAAATATTTCTTTCATATGTTGCTGCTTCAGTTAAATCGGAAACATAGACAGACATGCATACAACCCAGCCTGTCATAGGAACATCCATGAAAGACTGCACTTTTTCCTGCCCCTTCCATTCATAGGAGATGAAACCCTTTTTAGCTGAAAGACTCTTTTTTATAAAAGAATTGGAAGATGCGTCTTTCCCAATAAGACTCCCGTCAGGGTGAGCAATAAATATCCCTTTATCATTAATAATATATGCATATCCATTTTTACCTATCGTGACATGATCAATTAAATCGCGCGCATATTTATCCCAATCCAAACCAACAAGAAAACCGCCAAACATACGCCCACCGGCATCCTTTACAGGAACAGCCATCATGACAACTCTGCCGTCACCGTCTTTAGCTTTGATCATATCAGAGATGGCAAAATCTTTTCCGTTAAGAATCTCTTGGATATATTTGCTGTTTCTCAAATCAAGACCAGTGACATCCTTACCTTTATTATTAAGACCAAAAACTAACTTTCCAGTTTTATCAAAGCCTCCCATAACCCGTATGCCGCCATGCTCCTTAATCCTGCTCTGCAATGACCTCTTCACACTGGAACGGGCATATGAATCCACAAATGCATGACGATACTCGCGGTTGCTGGCATATCCCTTCAGATCTAGTCTTGAAATATCAAGAAAACTCTCTGCTTGCTGAACTAATTTCTGATTCAAAACTTCCATATTCTGCTTTTGAATCTCATATACAGCGTTATTGGTAAGTGAACTGACCACAACAACAAAAACGGCAATACAAACAAATACAATCCCTGCAATTAAAAACGCTAATTTTGTATTTATACTTTTAACTTTCATGATTTTCTCCTGTAGATAAGATTACACAATCTACTTAAAAAAAATAACACAACTAATATAAAAAAATTACATATTATATATTTTATCATCAAACGCAGTGTGTAATTTTAAAATGCAAAAAAATGTCTTGCTTTAGCAAAATTTTTTTTGCGTTTAGTGTAATTTATTTATGCTTGTTATATTCCTCAAGCATCCCCGTTAATCTACCTAACAATTCTCCCCGCTCCTGAGCAACTTTCTTCCACTTTTTCTTTTCACTTTTCAAAGCTTCAATAGTTTGGAGAAGGTCCTGTATCGTATTCGCAGGGTATCCATATTTCGCAAAATTACCTTTGCGAAGTTCTTCATCATTTCTCTGGCGCAAAGCCCTTATCTGGCTGGAGGATAATATCATAAATTAATAAGTGGTTAAATTTTTACTATTCACGGATACAAATTAACTTTGCATGGCAGCTTCTGCAAGACATTGCAGTAAAAAAATTTACCCTAGATTTAAAATTAAAAAGGTCCGGAAGAGAACTCTCTTCCGGACCTGATAATCATTAACTAAATTAAAAACCATGAATTAATTATAAGGATTCTACAACTACTCCGCCGGGAGCACTGCACCCACACGAAGAATGACCATATTCAGCCCTTTCTTTGTATTCTTCCTGCTTACCTTTATTCCAGCGATTAACAGGGCGATAGTAGCCTACAATACGAGTATAAACTTCCGCGTCCTTACCGCAGGTAGGGCATTCAAAATGCTCCCCATACAGATAACCATGATCTTCGCAGATTGAAAAAGTGGGAGTTACTGAGATGTATGGGATCTTAGTATTGGTCATAGCCTTGATTATAAAATTACGCAGTGCCTTGGTATCTGAAACAGCTTCACCGAGGAAAGTATGGAAAACGGTTCCGCCATTATAAAGTGTCTGCAATTTGTTCTGATGTTCAAGAGCATAAACAACATCTTCCGTAGCTCCGGCAGGCAGCAGAGTAGAGTTTGTGTAGTAAGGAACATCATCACCTGCGGTATAAATATCCGCGTAGAGATTCTTATCAATCTTAGCCAAACGATAACATGTACCTTCACCTGGAGTGGCTTCAAGATTGTATAGATTATCTGTTTCTTCCTGAAATCTAACAACTAGATCACGCAAATGATTAAGAACACGCTGCATTAATCTGGTTCCAGCTTCAGTTTCGATACCTTTACCAAGTATATTATGACATGCTTCGTTACCACCGATCAAACCAATGGTGCTGAAGTGTCCCTTAAACCCGTTTTTCAAGTAATACTGTGAGAACGGGAACATACCGCTTTCAAAGTTAGCTGAAACCAGCTTGCGTTTGAACTCCAAAGAATCCTTGGCAAGGGTCGCATACTCAGAAACGAGATCAAGAAAGTCTTCTTCACCCTGAGCAAGGTAAGCAAGCTTAGGCAGGTTAAGAGTAACAACCCCTATAGAACCGGTCAGATCACCTGCTCCAAAAAGGCCACCTGTTTTTTTGCGGATTTCTCTGACATCCATCTGAAGACGGCAGCACATGGAGCGAACATCTTCCGGATTCATGTCGGAATTGATGAAATTCTGGAAATATGGTGCACCGTATTTGGCTGTCATTTCTAGAAGCAGTTCACCGACTTCAGTTTCCCAAGGGAAATCAGGAGTTACGTTGTAAGTAGGAATCGGAAAGGAGAAAATACGTCCGTCAGAGTCTCCTTCGAGCATGACTTCTACAAACGCTTTATTAATCATTTCCATTTCAGCAGCATATTCACCGTAAGTTGTATCCTGAAACTCTCCGCCGATAATTACAGGCTCGCTGGCAATGTGCTTAGGAGGAACCATATCAAAAGTGAAGTTGGTGAAAGGACTCTGTCCACCCCAGCGAGAGGTGGTATTCAAATTAAATATCAACTTCTGAACAATCTGCTTAACACGGGTATAATCGAGGCCGTCATGTCTGACGAAAGGAGCGAGATATGTATCTACGTTGTTAAAAGCCTGTGCTCCAGCCCATTCATTCTGCAATGTTCCAAGAAAATTTACCATCTGTCCGGTAACAGAATCAAAATGCTTAGCCGGAGAAGATGAACAACGTCCGCGCAGACCGAACCCTTCGATCAATAAATCGCGAAGTGACCAACCTGCGCAATATCCTGCAAGTCCGAAAGAAAGATCGTGGATATGAAAGTAACCATGTTCATGAGCAAGTCTGATTTCTTCAGGATACTTTTCAAGGCAGTAACGAGCCTGAACAGCTCCTGACATATGCAGCATAAGTCCCTGAAAAGAATGGCCCATATTGGAATTTTCATTTACGCGCCAGTCCGAACGGTCCAGATAACTTTCAATAGTTCCGGTAATATCCAGATATGTTTCATCCTGTTTACGAAGTTCACGTCTTTTTTCACGATATATAATGTAACGCTCTGCAACGGAATAGAGGCGGCTCTCCATAAGGACAAGCTGAACCATATCCTGAACTGTTTCCTGCTCAGGAACGTCATACTCCGCTAGTTTATGCTCAACCTTTTTACCCAGACGCTTGCCTAAAAGTGGGTCTTTTATCCCGCTGGCTTTAAGTGCTTTGAAAATTGCTTCAGAGATTCTGGTTGTTGACCATGATTCTAGTCTACCGTCACGTTTCAAAATTTGTTTTGGCATCAATATTACCTGTTAAGGGGTTGTCCGCACAGAACATCATCCACAAGGCAAAACACTAGAAGCTGAGCAACTGAAAAGTTGCACTCTTACTAGGCCCCCGTATGGAGATCATGATCTGAGCTTGTGGCGCAGGCTACCCGGAAGGCTGGTCCTGCAAGACTTTAGACCGGAAGCCGTAAGTTTTATTGGCTCTCCGGAAAATGGAATAAATACCTGCAAGAGGCAGGCAGGCTTCAGTCAGGATGCTGGCTTTCATTTCTTCTTAACGAAGAAATTTTACAGTGGCAGAACCGCCCCGGATTCTAACCGGGTCTCCTGAAATTGTCTGAAATATACAGACAACTGAAGTTCAAAAACGACTCAGGAGAGTTTATCAAACCTCAGCTTTGGGTCAAGAACTTCTAGACATTTTCATGAAAGTTTTCTGAAATCCCTTGCGAGAGTAAGGATGAAAAGAAAAGGAACATCAATTTTCCACAATTGTTCATTTCTTGTTCATAACTTTTTAACAATCTGTTTTCATGAGATAATTTATAACAACTTTAAAGAATTCAAAATGCTTTATTCATTTTCTCCAAGCAATTCAAAAAGACCTCACGCTCGGAGTCTGAGATCTCAGAAGTAAGCTCTTCGATCAAACGTAGATGTAGCCGATCATGTTCTGCAAACATAGCTTCACCGGATTCGGTTAATTCAACAAGGATGGAACGCCGATCAGAGTCATGAGGTTTACGACAGACAAATCCTTTAATTTCAAGCCTGTCAACGAGGACGGTCAGAGTACCCGTAGTTATCCCCATACCCTGAGCCAACTCTTTCATCCGCATAGGCTGCTGACTGCCAAGCACCTCTAGAGTATGCATCTGAGGAAGAGTAATCCCCTTCCCACGTACAATATCATTCTCCCAGGACGACAACTTCTCATAAAACTCTACAACACTATGATTTAAATTATTTAAAGAACTCATTAACACTCCTATATTATTTACATAGTTGTATAGCTGTAGATCCCGAAACCGATTGTCATAACTCCTGCAGTCCGCATTACAAGCGGCTCAACCCAGCCTTGTTTTAAAGCACGCACAAAGCCTGCTGCTTTGTAAATAGCGTAAATTACGCCAGAAAGAGCAATCCCTGTTCCTATCGCATAGCTTGCAAAAACTGCGATTCCCTTCAATACACTACCTGAATCAAGAGCATATGAGTACATGATTGCAACAGTGGGACACGGCACAATCATGTTGAAAAATCCAATAGAGAAAAGCCCCCAAAAAGTCATACTATGAATTGTAGATTTAGCTTCACAATGGTCTTCGCACTGACAGTCATGCGAATGTTCATGGCTATGTTCATGTTCGTGGCTGTGTCCGTGATCGTGGTCGTGATCGTGGTCGTGATCGTGGTCATGGCTATGGAGCAACTCTGGCTTAACAATTAATATTGCCCCTAGACCGATCAAGACACAAACGGTGGCAATATCCACAACGTATTCAAACGATGCAGGAATAGTCAAGGAAATGGACCCCAATGTAAAACCGATAATAAGGCAGGCCATTGATGTTCCCATGATAAAAGCTGAAGTCAACGAGAAAACGCGGCTACCTTTTTTTTCTCCATAAACAAAAGGAGCAAGCATAAGCCATGAATGCCCACATGGGTTAATCCCATGGATAAGCCCTATAAAAAAACTGCTTTGCAGCGCCACTAGAAATATAGTTTCAAATTCCATCCTGATCTCCTAAAATATTATTTGACTATCAAACAATTAGTGCTTCAAACTTCTTTGCATAGTTTTAGTTTGATAGTCAAATGATATTTTAAATAAATTTAATAAACACTACATCCACATCAGACTAGACAAACATGAACACCCGCGAGTATTCATTTAAAAAAGAATTAGCCCAAAGAAGAATCTGCTAACATACTAAACTATCGCTATTTTGTGAGGCAAAATGGAAATTTGTTTGCGCTTTAATCTGAAAAATATTGATTGGAAAAGTGTATGTGATATATTCAAGAAAGCACCTTTAGGAACACGGGATCCAGCCAAGTTAATGATTGCATCTGAAAACAGTGCTGTTGTCTGCTTTGCATATGACTCAGAACGCTTAATCGGCTTTGGACGTGCTCTTTCAGACGGGGTTACGTGTGCTGCAATTTACGATCTGTGTTTATTACCTGAATATCAAAATAAAGGAGTCGGCAGGCTGATCATGAATGGTCTTATGGAGAAACTGCAAAATCAAAATGTCATTCTGTACGCTGTGCCCGGTAAAGAGGGTTTTTATGAAAAACTCGGGTTCAAAACAATGTTGACCGCAATGGGGTCTTTTATTGATATGGAAAAGATGAAGCAGATGAATTATATTACTAAAGATTAATTCACAAATGGCTGAATAACAAAATATACACCCATTGATGCAATTAAAATCCCTGCAAGACGACGAAACAAGATCCCGCCGCGCTGCCAGCTCTGATTTAATAATATTTTTTGGACCAAAGCCGCAGATCCGCCTGCAATAGCAATGGGAATGCAATGCCCTATTCCAAAAAGGACAATGTAAAGGACTCCTATTAAAACCTGATTTTGCACGGTGATAATAGCTAAGATGGGAGCAATAAAACCAAAAGTACATGAACCGGACAAGACTCCATAGGCTAAACCTAGAATAAAAGAACCGGACTTTCCTTTAACTTTTAATTTCGACATAAGTCCTCCAGATATTGAGCATCCAGAGACCCCAAACATATCCAAAGCAACCCAAATAAGAACGAAACCCACTAAAACTGTCCAGTAAGAACCTACATCACCCAGCATGCGCCCCATTAAGGCACATATTACACCGATCAATGCAATAGTTATAAATAGCCCCGTGGTAAAAAGAACTGCGTAAAGGGCCGCTTTCTTGCCCTTTACAAGTTCCTTCTGCCCACCCACATATCCTACAATCAAAGGAATAGATGCTAGATGGCAGGGAGAAAACAGCACACTGACTATTCCCCAAAGAAAACACCCTAGAGCGGCGATGGCCGTTCCGCCTGCCATCCATGAGTTAACTGTTAAAAAGAAGTTATCCACGCCATGTCCTATTGAACACCAAGTTCTATAAACTTGCTGACGATATCTCTTTCACCCAAGAAACCTTCATGCCGATATTTCTCGTTTCCGTCGGCATCATAGAAAATCTGTGCAGGAATTGTTCGAACTCCATATTTTGGAGCCTCATCATTGTTTTCCCAGACATCAATAAAAGCTATAGCAACTCGCCCTTCGTACTCTTTAGAAAGCTTTTCGATGATAGGTGTCATCATTTTACACGGAATACATGAATGAGCACCGATATCCACCATGGTAACCATGCCGTGAATCGGCAAGTCTTGCGGCTTACCAGAAAGTAATTCAGAAGATGTTATTGCTTTTTTGCTTTCATCTGCCTCAGAAGAACAAGCCGTAACCAGACCCATTACAAAAGTCAGTATGGTAAGATAAAATATAACTTTTGCAGCTCTCATAGTTATCCTTTCAAAAGAGTATTTACAGAATCAACTACCAACTTGATATTTTCCGTAGAGGTCTTTGCTACACCTTTTTTAAGCCCAATATCATCAAGTTGCAGGTGTTCAAAATCTGAGAAATCTGCTTCCTCAAGAGTCTTTCTAGCGCAATTAAGCGGGCATCCATCAATTACAATAATTTTTGAGGCCGCTTCGGTACTTTTCATGATACCGGAAACTCGACCGCCTATACCTGCAAGGCAGAACATTTTCACGCATCCCTCACGTGACAATTGACGAGCAGCCTGATCAGCTATTTCACCTACATCAGCTGCCCCAGAGCACGAAAAGACAAATTTCGGAGCGCTACCACATGCGCAATCACATTTAGACATAACTATTAATCCCCTCAGTAGTTTCTATTTTATCCATTCAAGAATTTCATCTTTACTGGGAACTCTTCCCACAACCTTTACATCACCATCAATTGCAACGGCAGGAGTTGAAAACACTCCGAAAGAAGCTATTTCCTGAAAATCAGAAACCTTTACTACTTCTGCTTCAATTCCTGCTTCATCTATAACTTCCCTGACTATTTTCTCCACTTTCTTACACTTTGCACACCCTGGGCCTAACACTTGAACTTTCATATAACTCCTCCTTTTTAATAGTTAATCTTCGTTTATTTTGCCTGCGTCCTTCATGCTTAAACGAGGATTACAATTTATTATTTGTTTATTTGGCAATTTAGCCAAATACCGACCTTTGTCAACTTTTCATATTTTATTTCGACACTCCAAAAAAATAACATTTCGTACTCAGAGCGCCCTTAATTTCTCTTTTAGTATGGGATTTCAAACCATTATAACAAAAAAAGGGCCGAAACTTTCGTTCCGGCCCTTGAATAATTCGAATACTAAATCTTTACTTATGCGAGATCTCGTCCAATTCCTCTGCAAGCTTCACTAAATCAGTCAACGATTTCGCAGAATCTTTTACCCTCTCTGATACAGACAAAGCAAGTTCGTTAACATCCTGCATGGCCCTGTTTATCTCTTCTGAACTTGCTGACTGTTCTTCTGCTGCAGCGGCAATGTTACTTACATCTGCAGCGGATTCATCCGCAAGTTCAACAATAGCTTTTAAAGATGATCCTGACTTCTCAGCAGACTCCGCTGCGACAACCACGAGTGAAGATGTTTCTGATGTTAATTTCTTTGAGCTCTTTGCACGGTCCTGAATACCTTTAATAACGGCTTCAACTTCTTTTGTTGCATCAACTGTTTTTTCCGCAAGTTTTCTGACTTCATCAGCAACAACAGCAAATCCTCTACCGGCTTCACCCGCGCGAGCGGCCTCAATGGCGGCATTGAGAGCAAGCAGATTGGTCTGATCAGCAATGTCATTAATCACGCCGAGAACTCCACCAATGCTTTGTGCCTCAGCACCAAGTTGGTCCATAATATTGTTCAAAGTATCAGTCTGATTACGCACTGCGGTTATTGCATCACGGGTTTCACCAACAATATTAGCTCCGTCCTGAGCCATATCCCTTGTATTAAGAGATTTACTTGAAGCACTTGAGGCACTTTCAGCAACAGCAAGAACACTTACGTTCATCTGCTCCATAGCAGTAGAAGTTTCAGCAAGCCGCTGATGCTGGACACCAACTGATTCATTTACCGAAGTCATTTCTTTTTCAAGGTCTTCAGAATATCTGTAAATATTACCGGAAACTTCAGCGGTAGACGTATTTACATCGTTAATCCTTTCCAACTGCTCATTAATATTTTGCTCTTTAATGACCAGATCCGTTACATTTCTTGCAACAGTAACGTACCCAAGCAGCTGTCCATTCTTATCTTTTAAACTGTCTGAAACAGACTGTATGTACACATCATTTTTGGCAGGGTCCTGCATTTTAATAACATCTGCAATTTCCTGTTTTCCACTCTTTCTACACATATGGACAGAGCACTGCTCTGAGTCACAGGAAGTATTGCGAAAAACATCAGTACACGTGCTGCTTTTAAGCTCTTCTTCATTAAGTGCGGACAATTCGGACATAGCCGTATTTGCCATTATAACTTTTTCAGTATCATCAACAGCGAAAATAGGATCAGGAACAGCATTAAGAACATGCACATAGACTTCCATTTCCTTTACCATGAGATCGAGCTTACTAAGCAATCTATTAAATACAGCTGTCATATCGCCAATTTCATCGTCATACTTGATAGCAATTGAGCTCCCAAGGTCAGCACGATCCAAAATGATATCTTCAATTTTACCGGAAATTAACTTTAGAGGATTTAAAATAGCTTTCCTCAGAAGAAACATCATAAGAAAGAGTGGAATAATAACCATTGCGGCAATACTTCCAATAAAGACAAAATTGGCTTTTTCAGACAAAGTTACCATCTTAGAAAGGTCAATAACTCCAACCAATATTCCAACCTGATTTCCGCGGTAATCTTTTATAGGAAAGGCAGCCAAAGCAATACGCCCAAGATTAGTTATGACCTGTTCCTTGCGTCCTTTGTCGAGCAGTTCTTTATTGATTAGTGAGAGATTTTTATCTTTATTAATCGCACTTACCAATACATAATTCTGGAATAAAACAGGAAACTTCGCCGCGTCCTGCAATGCCGTTGCAGTACTTAGCAAATCTTCATTCATAAACAGCATTGTTTCAATTCCGGAATCTTCTACATTTTGTAATATGGGTTTAAAATTTTTAAGAACTTCAACAGACCCCAAAGTCTTACCGGATTTATTTATGACCGGAACAAGACCTCTTATAGCAAAGCCTCCGCGCCCAAGCTCAATCCCGCCAACAGGAGCACCCTGTTTATTAACATCAAGAACTGTTTGCCTGAAACTTGAGATGTCATCAGAAATATCAACCCACTTACCATTACGTTTCGCCTGTTTTTTACGCCAAAGCCTGACAAGGCTTCGCCCGTTCGGCAAGTGAAAATGCAATTTCAATTTACCTTCGCCCAGATTTTCATATCCTTTAAGATCTAGGCTTAATTTTTTGCGGAGTATTTCTCTTGCCTGCTGAGATTCTGCTGATTTCTCATCGTCAATATTGCCTGCCGAGGCGAGTTCAAAAGCATCTATAACAGATGCCCGTTGTGAAAAAAGTGATGCAATATTTTGAGCATCTTTTGTAGTTGAATCAATTCCTGTAGTTACTAAAGAAAAAGCATTCTCAACGACAGAGGACAGATACATTTCCTGCAATGATTTAAATGAATTAACTGTAACAAAAACACAAAGGCAACCTAATAAAATTATTATTAGCGTCTGTGGTAAAATAAATTTGGCTTTAAGTTTCATACTCATGCTCCCATATTAGTAGTAGCGTTATAGAGAACGCTAACTCATTTATTAACATGATAACTAGACAACCGCTATTCAAAACCAAAACAGGAAATATAGTTCAGATATTCACAATCTCTGCTCCAAGCTATAAATTTAGAGTACAATACAACTTACCGTATGTGAATTTATCAACAACCAAAGACAAGCTGATACAGTATTAAGAATATAACGCAAAAGAAAGCTCGAGAAAAGTTTTTAAGCAGACTTTGACTGCAGAATGACAAAAGCAGGTTAGAACTGCCGTCCCCCAAAAGAGCGAAACTGTAACAATAAAGCGAAACAAATTTATCTATTAGGCGCTACTTCATTAATTTAATACCGGCACGCTCGGCAACACCGCAAATATGACACTCCATTGCTTCTTTAGCCGCAACAGACTGCTGACGGCGAATACAATCCGCTCCATCCGCTCTATCATTGACGATATTGATGAAGTTGGAATCGAAGAATACTTGACTTCACGGGCAAGCCGCACTTGCGAATTCGCGGTACGCCATAGCGGACCACGGGTAATCAACGAGGAGGCAATGGAAGAAATATTTGCAGAAACTAAAAGCGGAACCTTTGCTAAAAACTGGTTGCAGGAATTTTCACTTGGTATGCCGACTCTTAACCGAATTCGTCGCACGTGGGCTGACTCTGATATGGAACAGACCGGCAAAATATGGCGTGAAAAATTCGGCAAATAGACATACATCTCTTTTATCAAATTGAACCATCCGGGGGATGGTCATAAGAACATTCCCACGGATGAAATCTTTTAACCTACTTCGCAGAAATTACTCTTCTGCAGCTTTGATCACTTAGGAGCAAAAAATGCCATATCCAGATGGGTTTCTAAAAAACAGATCCGTAATAGAACCCAACAAGTACGCTGTCATTTCGCCTGAAGGAAGAGTCATTAACGTTGTGCCCGGCATCAAAGACTGTGCAATGACCATTCTTGCCTCACCAAAATTAGGGGCAGGATTCGTTCAAATGATTGGCACTGTCAGCAACACTGGCAAAACAACAATTCCATACGCCAAGGCCGAAAACGTTGAAGCCTTTCTTTTTGTAATGGATGGCAAAGGCTCGCTGACCGTAACAATTGACGGTAAGCAGGAAAAACTTGAAGAAGGCGGCTACATATACTCTCCTCCGGGTAAAGGCATTGAATTTATTTCAAACGGAGATGGAGAAGTCCGTATTATTCTCTACAAACAAAAATTTATTCCGCATCCTGATCCTGCAATGAAAAAACCATGGATAGTTAAAGACAGCATTAAAAACATCACAGAAAAAATCTATGATGAAATGGATAACGTGTTTGTGCGCGACCTTCTCCCTGTGGATGAAGCTTTTGATATGAACTTCCATACTCTCGCATTCCTTCCTGGAGGTTGCCATCCCTTTGTGGAGACTCATGTTCAAGAACATGGTGCGTATATTTATGAAGGGCAAGGGCTATACTTACTCGATAACACATGGATTCCGGTTGAAGCAGAAGATTTTATATGGTTTGCGCCTTTCTGCAAACAGGCATGTTATGGAACCGGACTTACACGCATGGAATATATCTACTCCAAAGATTGCCATAGAGATGAGCCTCTATAGGCCATATTTAACGCTAATATTTTATAATAACGATATTAATTAGATTTACTTTTTACTAGAACTCACCTGCTTTAAAAACAAAAGGTCCTGGCTTCACAGCTCGGACCTTTTAATTTTCTGGGCCATTTTGGTATATTTATCTATCCCGAAAATAAAAACACTGGCACAACGTATGCATATTTTATTTATAAGACCGCAAAAATATGTTTTTTTGACATTGATAAATACTCGCTAAAATTGAGCCGCCAGTAAAAAAATAAAAGAGCTTAACGAGCGATGGAGGGATGCGGAGGCCGAGATGAAAAGAATCGACCACAAAAAACTTTTTAATGATTACGATTTAGAATCGTTACTCAAAAACAACTTAAACAGTATTAAGTCTCAAGTTGAATTAATCAACGGAAAAGACTTTCTTAATACTCCTGCGAGTAAAACTGTGGCACGCCTAGTTGGGAAAAATTCAATAGATGAATTAAAACTATATGGCCACTTTATAAAAGTACATCGCCCTATTAAATATAAAATCGATGCCGCACTCACTACTCCTCAAATATCAGAAGACAAAAACCATCCAGGATTTATTGATATCAGCAATATTCGCATTGAAATCCCCTTCTCCGGTGATGACCGTCTTTGGCAACTACGCCCAAGTAAGTTCAATAAGGAAGGAGGGCCTATTTTCGGCATTGCTAACGGAAGACTTATTAAAGATTACAGCCAGCCACAGAATGTTAAACAAGATCTTATTAAAACTGAGTTTATGAGTGATTTAAGAGATATTAAAAAATATCTACACTGGCAGAATCTAGATATTCAGCGATATACAAATACGCTCCAAGAAACGATTGAAGAGGTTGTAGTAGAACGAATTGCAAAACTTCATCAATTAGAGACACTTAGTAAGCGCCCAATTGTAAGCATGAAATCCAGAAAAAGAGCTGCGTCCTTCAGCCCTATCAACGCACGCCAACTACTTGGCATCCATTCACCAAGCAGCTCAGCTGTTTACTCTGACCCTGCAATTTCGAATGAGGACTTCATAAAAATTATCAGAATTATCAGGCATACTGGCTCAAGCTGCGAAAGGACTCCTAACGTTTTTAAAGTACATAATGATAATGAACTGCGCGACATCATCATCTCAACGCTCAATACTCAATTTGAAAGCGGCACTGGAGGTGACCTTTTCCTGAAAGAAGGTAAAACAACTATAACCGTTTCTGAAGGAGGAAAAAGCGTTTTTACAGGGATTTGCAAAATATGGAGCAGTGAAACAAGGTTCTTTGAAACAGTTGATCAGCTCCTGATGCATGATGCGTGGCATGAGGGCAAAGCAATTATTGTTATATTTAATAAAAACAAAAAGGATTTTTCAGAAGTTCTGGTTCCTGCATTGCAGATAGTAGCTTCACACCCAAACTTTATCTCGCTTGATGAAAAATTCGGTGACAATGAATGGCAATTCACCATGAAATCTGCATTTAACAAGTCGGATATAATCAATTTGCGAATAATTATTTTCAATATTTACGTCGAAGAATCAAAACCGATCTTACGCCTGACTGAAAAGGAAATGGATTTCTTCAGAATGTAGCAATGCCTGAAACTCAAATTCGCTTATTCTGTTTTTCTTTATCTTTTCACTCCTTCACTCCACTACTTTTTATTTATAACTTTACCCTTATTATTTTTTATAGAGGAATAGCCTTTATTTTCTTTTAAGCATATTCTAGAAACCACAACATAGTTATTCTCTACTTATAAGATCAAGGAGCAAGCAGTGGCAATTATCACTATTTCAAGAGGTTCATATAGTCGCGGTAAAGAAATCGCAGAAAAAGTAGCTGAACAACTCGGTTACAGATGCACCTCCAGGGATATTCTTTTAGATTCATCAAAAGAATTCGGTATTCCTGAAATTAAACTCATCCGTGCTCTTCATGATTCTCCGTCAGTCCTTGAACGGTTTACGAACGGTAAAGAAAGATATCTTGCACATATTCGTAGTTCTCTTTTGCAGCAAGCTCAAAAGGACAACTTAGTTTATCATGGCCTTGCCGGTCACTTTTTCCTCTTAAACATTCCTAATGTCTTTAAGCTGAGAATTACAGCAGACCTAGAGGACAGAGTAAGAGAGGAAGTCAAAAGAGAGAATATCCCCGTAGATGAAGCCAGATATATATTAAAGAAAGATGATGAAGAGCGCAGAAAATGGGGACTAAAAGCATATGGGATAGATACATGGGATAGCAGACTTTATGATATGACCATACATATCGGAACGTTCTCTGTTAACGACGCTGTCGATATAATTTGCCATGTAGTTCAAAAAAACACTTTTAAAACGACTGAAGAATCTAAAAAAATAATTAACGATATAGCATTAGCGGCAGCTGTGAAGGTTGCAATAGTAAAGATTGTTCCACTCGCTGAAGTTGAATCCCTTGATGGCAATATTACCATAACAACGACCAAACTCCCTAAAAAGCTTAAGACTAATTTGTATGATCAAATAATAACAACCGCTGCGCAAGTTCCCGGAGTAAAAGAAGTTACAATGCTAGGGAATCTTGACAGAAGGGTTAACCCTTTTCATAAAATTTAATACATAGTTATAAAGGGATGAGGATCTACTCTTACTCATGCATGTAATATTCATTATTGGGTAATCCTCATCTCACAATCTCTCACCCAAGCAAAATCAATAATTTATTATGTTTAATCCATTCTAAGTATGACCGAATAAGACGTTGACCACTCATCGATTGCCAATTCCCAACTGAGAGAATCGGTCAAATCCTGAATCAACATAAGACCAAGCCCAAACCCTTCACTGATGCTGTCTGTCGCATCCGGAATAAGATCATTAGTCACAGTCAACATACTCCCTGACAAGGAAATATTAATCTCACCCTGATATGTATGCTGGAAAGAATTCCGAATAATATTACTCCAGACAATACGGGCTAAAGTAGACGGAGCAAAAACAGCTTGAGGAAGCAGCTCAACTTTAACATTTACGTTTTTATTAGTCAGCAGGTATGAGTTCTCATCAATAATATTTTGCAATTGATCATCGACTTTAATCTCATGCTTAGGCATAGAATCAATATCTTTTTTGTTAATCCATAAGAGCGTCGTAATGAGCTCTTTCATATTGTTAACAGCTTTTTCCATACTGCTTAGCGGGCGCTTAAACTTTTCTTCTTCGTCAGCTCCAAGTCGATTTAACCAGTCAAGATTACTCTGTAAAACAGCAACAGGTGTACGCAGTTCGTGGCTGGCATTTCTCAGAAATTTCTGCTCCCGCTGAATACCGGCAAGCTGGCGGCGCATGTTTCGCTGAAACAAAACTGCAAGCTGGTTCAGCTCTTTATATTGAAAGTCCCCGATAGGCTTCTCAACATTATCATTGTTCAAATGGACAGCCCAGTCTGTAAGTTTCATGACAAGCTTGGTTATGCGACGGATGATAAGCAAAGCGACTAAAATTATTCCCAGAAATAAAATCAGTCCTGTCGCTATTGTATAATAGGCAATCCCATGAAGAGTAGAAAGTATAAGCTCTGACTTATCAGCATCACCAATACTGTAGACAAAATACAAAATCTTACCGTCAGACCGTTTCCACGAATAAATAAAGTGAAATTCATTTACGTTTTCAACAGAGTGCACAATATCAAATTCACCTGCTGGAAAATCACGGCCAATATTTTCCTGAATCTCAACGGGCAATCGTTTGTAATCTTGGAATGTTTTAAAATTAGAAGCCTCGGGGAGCCTGACGTCTTTATCCTTTCCATATGCTGTGGCATAGGCGTTTGATTCCAGCTCCAGACGATGCTGAACAGCTAAAACCAACCCTTTTTCAAAAAAAATATTTACCAGAATGGAATAAGAAATAACAAGCAGCGAACAAGCTATTAGTACATAGACGAGAACAAGTTTTTTAATACTTTGGCTATTCTTCATGATCATTACCAAGCCTCAAAACAACTCCTACTCCGGGTAGCGTTTGGATTATGGGCGGCAAAGACGGAATATCAACTTTCTTCCGAAGCTTGTTAAGATAAACTTTTAAAAGACTCTGGGAAGGAATGGAATCTCCCCACACAGTCTGTTCCAACTGCGATCTGGATACAACTTTAGGACTATGCACAGCCAATACTTCGAGTAATTTCCATTCTGTAGGAGTCAGCTGTATAGGATTACCACTACGAATTGCTTCATGTGTATCAAGATTCATTTCGAGGTCAGCCACTGAAAGTTTCCGGGACTGACGGCTGAACCGTTTAGATAAGGCTCTTATACGAAGCAGTAATTCTTCCATGTTGAAAGGTTTTGTCAGGTAGTCATCCGTTCCGGCATTAAACCCTGATATTTTGTCATCTAAGGTGTCACGTGCCGTAAGCATTAGGATAGGAGTCGTCACGCCATCTTTGCGAAGCTTTTCGCACACACCTATTCCGCTTAATCCGGGGAGCATAACATCAAGCAGAAGAACATCATAAGTATTGGAAGAAGCTAATTCATAGCCATGAGGTCCATTTGCAGCATGATCGCAAATAAACCCTTCCAGCTCCAATGATCCGACCACCGCAGCCGCCAAATCATAGTCATCTTCTACAAGTAATACGGCTATTCCCACGAGACTCTCCTGTATTCCCCACCATATGTTTACCTGTGTACGACTGCACCAGAAACAATTGCTGTTCGGTGACTTCTCTGCTCAAGATGTCCAGTACTTAAACCTATTACCCCGCAAAGACAGGTCAGCACAACAGCCAAAAGCAATGCTGAGCGAGTTCCTTTTCTGCTAAAATATTTAGAAAAAATTCTCCAGTTTACAGCAATATGAAAAACACAAAAAGTGGTAAATGTCAGCCCTAACCATTCATGTATACTTTTCATTCCCTGAAAACTTAAATGTAAAAGCAAAAGAATACCGGTAAAAGCAACCGGAAGAAAAGTGAAGGCGACAATAGGGGATAGAAAGGATCGGTCAGTCAATTTTTTAAACATATTATCTCCAACTTATATATATCATAGTTATATGTATTTTTGCAGGGAGAGCTTATTTTAGCTCTCCCTGTATAATGCAACTATAATAAAGAAGGAGGGGTTAATATAAGGGTAATCTATTACACCGAAATAGAACCTCTATCTAAGCTTAAAGAAAGTCACAAAAGCTAAGCTCGTGACATTAACTATGCTCAATCGGTGTAGAATGGTCATGGCTATCAGTTTTCTTTCCTCTGAATCTTTCAACAACTGAAAGCACTGCTACAAAGAATATCGGAGCAAAAATAACCCCGAGTCCAGTCGCACTGATCATTCCTCCGATAACCCCTACACCGAGAGCCTTCTGACTTGCAGCACCAGCTCCGGATGCAAGAGCAAGAGGGAAAACACCAAGGATAAAAGCCATGGAAGTCATAATGATAGGTCTGAAACGCAAACCGGCACTTTTCATTGCTGATTCTTTCAGGCTGAATCCTTCTGCATAATACTGCTTGGCAACTTCCACAATAAGAATTGCATTCTTTGCAGCAAGACCGATAATAGTGATCAACCCGACTTTGAAGTAAACATCGTTAGACATATGTAAGATTGTCACCGCGGCAACCGCTCCGAGAGCACCGATTGGAACAATAAGCATAACGGAAAACGGAATCGCCCAGTTTTCATACAAAGCAACCAATAAGAGGAAAACTACAAGCAGTGCGAGAGAGAACAGAATAGGAGCCTGTCCACCTGCATACTTTTCCTGATAGGAAAGTTCTGTCCACTCATAGCCTATCCCAGGAGGAAGATCTTTCATAATTTTTTCAAGTTCGGCCATAACTTCACCGGAACTATGCCCCGGAGCAGCATCACCCATTATCTTGAAAGCATTGTAACCGTTATAGCGAACAATCTGTACAGGCCCGGTCTCCCATTTAGTTTTAATTAGAGACCTCATAGGGACCTGCCCACCGCTTGAGTTTGGAACATACAGATTATCTAAACTTTTAGGGTTCTTACGACTTTCAGCATTAGCCTGAATAACGACTCTCTGCACCCTGCCGGCATTAACAAAGTCCGCAACCATGCTAGACCCATATGCACTTGAGAGCACAGTTTTTATATCTGCAAAACTGACACCTAAAGTTTCAGCTTTTTCACGGTCTATGACCAATCTGAACTGTGGAGCATCCGGTAATCCCTGAGGCATAGCGTAAGCAATAATAGGCGATGCGTTTGCTCTTCCCAGAACCATTCCCAGCGCCTGTGCAAGCTTGGCTCGCCCTACGCCGCCGCGATCCTGAAGCCGCAATGCAAATCCGCCTGTATTACCCATCCCGTCAACAGGAGCAGGGTTAACAGCAAAAATAGATCCGTCAGTGTTCTGCGAAAGAACCCGATTGGCCATGCCAACCTCATCCCCTGCGGACTGTCCCTTTCCGCGCTCTGACCAGTCCTTAAAAACAGGGAAAGCAATACCGGCATTTTCCCCAAGACCGGAAAAACTGAACCCGATAACAGTAAAGGTTGTTTCTACAGCAGGACGTGACTTAAAGTAACCTTCTACGTCTTTTGTGACATCAAGAGTTCTGGAATAGGTTGCTCCCGGGGGAAGCTGAATATTGACAACGATATTTCCTAGATCTTCTGTCGGAACAAAGGATTCGGGCAATTGCATGTAAAAAAATCCGAGAACTCCGACCATAACGACATAAATCAACAGACATCTTACAGTTCTAGTAACAAGTGCTCCAGTAAGACGTTGATAACGGGCTCCAAGTTTTGCAAAAAACCGGTTAAACCATCCGAAGAAGCCGCCTTTCGATTCATGATGCCCTTTGGGTATAGGCTTAAGTATTGTAGCACAAAGAGCTGGAGTCAAAGTCAGTGCTAAAAATCCTGAAATCAGAATTGAAACAGCTACAGAAATTGCAAACTGGCGGTAAATAACACCGACAGAACCACTCATGAATCCAAGCGGAAGGAATACCGCTGAGAGAACCAGAGTAATACCGACAATAGCGCCGGAAATCTGTCCCATTGCTTTGATTGTGGCCTCACGTGGCGGCAACCCTTCTGTAGACATAATTCGTTCTACGTTTTCAACGACAACAATGGCATCATCAACAAGAATCCCGATAGCTAAAACCATTCCGAACATTGTCATCATGTTGATAGAAAAGCCGACTGCGTTCATTACAGCAAATGAACCGAGTACGCATACTGGAACAACAATTGTAGGAATGATGGTGTAGCGGAACTTCTGCAAAAACAGGAACATTACCAAAAAGACAAGAAGAATAGCTTCAAGTAGAGTATGCAGAACTTTTTCAATTGCGACGTCAACAAAAGTGGATGAGTCCAAAGGGATGACCAGTTCCATGTCAGAAGGAATTGTCTTGGAGAGTTCATCGAGACGGGCCCTAACTCGCTGAACTGTTCCGAGGGCATTCGCTCCAGGAGCAAGCTGGATTGCCGCAGCGGCTGATGGAGTCCCGTTAAGACGGGAAACAATATTATAAGACTCAGGGCCGATTTCAACCCTAGCAACATCTGAAAGATGAACATTTGACCCGTCCAGACCGGCATGCAGCAAAATCTTCCCGAATTCTTCTGGAGTTTCAAGAAGCCCCTGAACCATGAATGTAGCCATAAGCTCCTGATCTGAAGCAACAGGACGTCCGCCGAAACTACCCGCAGGAACCTGAACATTCTGAGCCTTAATAGCTTCCGCAACATCTGAAAGATCAAGGCCGTAACTAAGAAGCTTTTGAGGATCAACCCAGACTCGCATTGCACTTTCAGATGCAAAGAACTGCAAGGTTCCCACGCCTTCAACTCGCCGAACTTCGTTATTGAGATTTCGGGCCATAACATCTGCCAAAGGCTGAGGATCTCTACCTGCAATGTCTTTTTTATAGTGCAAAGCATAGATCATCAAAAAGCCTGAGTTAGCCTGCTCAATAGTAACACCCTGATCTCTTACAGACTGGGGTAGACGTGATTCAGCTTTTTGCACACGGTTCTGTACATCAACCTGAGCCATATCCGGGCTTGTTCCAGGCTTGAAAGTAACGGTTATCTTTGCAGAACCTGTAGAACTACTGGTAGACTCATAATACAGCAGTCCTTTGGCTCCGTTCAGTTCCTCTTCGATTAAACTAACGACGGAGTCGTTAATAGTCGTGGCTGAAGCCCCAGGATATACAGCATCAATAGTGATCTGCGGAGGAGCAACCTGTGGTAGTTTTTCTACAGCCATACCTGGAATAGATAAAACCCCGGCCAATAAAATAAATATAGCAACAACCCAAGCAAAGTTAGGTCTATCAATAAAAAATTGTGACATATGTATTTATCTCTAATCTGATTTTACTGCTGCTTAGTGTCAGTATTTTTTGATGCTATGTTGGGCTTCTCTACATTTTTTATAGAGACAGTCATACCAGGCTTAAGCTTACCGGTTCCGTTAATAACAACCTGCTCTCCTGCTTTAAGACCTTCAGTAATCTGCCAGAGAGCGCCGTCCATAGATCCTGTTTTTACAGCGCGAGGCTGGACTATATTCTGGCTGTTAACAACGTATACCTGAGCGGCGCCGCCTTGACCGACCATTACAGCTCTCTGTGGAACCATAACGGCATCACGACTCTCACCAATCTTAAGCTTTATACGTACAAACATCCCTGGAAGCAGCATCCCGTCATCATTTGGAAATTCACTTCTAAGCGAAACCTGACCACTTTTTTGATCAACTGTTACATCAGAAAATAAAAGTTTTCCTTTTGCAACATAGTCAACATCATCGACAGAAACAGTTACATCTGCTGCATTCTCGCCATGAACAGCCTTACTCATTGTAGCCTTAAGCTTAAGATATTCCGAAACAGGTTCATTAATATCAGCATAGATAGGATTGAGCTGCTGGATTGTAGCCAGATGCGTAGCTTCACCTTCACCGACAAGTGCTCCTTCTGTTATAAAAGCACGCCCTATTCTACCTGAAATAGGAGCGACAACGGTAGCGTAACTGAGACTTAAGGAAGCTGTCCTTACAGCCGCCTCTGCAGCATCTTTGCTCGCCTTCGCAGCATTATAGGAGTTCACAGCAGAGTCATATTGCGACTGACTGATAGCTTTAGTCTTAATAAGCTTGCTGTAGCGATGAGCTGTAGACTCTAGGTCAACCATGTTAGCTTGAGCTTTTGCAAGATCAGCTTTTGCCAAAGATAATGCCGCGTTGAACTGGGCCGGGTCAATATGAAATAAAGGCTGCCCTTTTTTTACATGACTGCCTTCCTTAAAATCTCTACTGAGAACAATCCCTGCAACCCTTGCACGAACCTGTGCAATTCTACGCGCTGAGATACGCCCGGGAAGCTCAACTTCTTTACGTATGGAAGCTGTCGTAACTTCGGCAACATCCACTTGAACAGCCCTTTGCTGAGGACCTCCCTTAGCCTGCACCGGTTCGGTATTTTTACAACCGGAACCTACAAAAACAAAAGAAGTTGCAACCACGATAGCCGCAACGGTCAGAAAAATTTTGTTATATTTAAGCATATTAACTCCTGTGGCTTTTCGGCCGACTGTTATGCAATGGAATTCCTATACGGAATTTAGTGATTACAAAATTTGAAGAAATTAAACATTAACAGAAACACGGGTTAACTGAGGGTTAACCAGAGAATAAAATTTATATTTTATGAAAAAATTCCAGACTGGAAATACAACCAAATTGATCAATGGTCAGGTTAACACAAGCCGGATTAAACCAAACATATGATTCTGCCAATTAGTCCTATATATTGCAAATGTCCATCTCCTGAGGGCTGATACCGGAAACTATGTTTACTCAAACTTCTCTAAATATACAGAACCCAACAAAAAAAAGCACCCTCATAAAAATGAGGATGCTCCATGGTAATGACCTTTGTGATACAAGGCACAATAGAAAAAAACTCTTTTAAAATTCAACCTTAAAAGGCCAAGCCATTATGCCGCCTTCCATAACTTTAACGTTAGTCCATCCATTTGCTTCGAGTACCTGCTGAGCTTCATAACCACGCATTGATATCTTACAAAATGTCACAATCTCCGCATTCTTATCACTTGGCAACTTATCCAAAGAATTACGAACTGTTCCAAGTGGAATTAGTATCTCACCGACATTTAGACGCATTTCTTCGAACTCGACAGGGGAGCGAACATCAAGAATAAAAGGAGCCTTGCCAGCGTCAACTTTTTCTTTGACCTCGGCATTACTTATTCCAGTCATCAGACCTGCTATTTTGTTTTCCAAAATATGAGCCGTGGCAATAAAGTGATCGATAGCCAATGAGAAAGGAGGAGCATATGGAAGATCGGCTACGCCAATCTCATAAATAGTGTTGCCGTTCATAACAGCCATAGCAGCTTCGGCGACCTGACGGTTAACTTCACCTGTTCCTACACACTGAAATCCAAGTATGCGGCCTGTTTTGGCATCAGCAACCATCTTGGAAACAAGCAATTTTGCTCCCATAAATCCTGGTTTATCAGGGCTTGCATTCGTGGCAGTCACCACCTCATAACCTTCAGCCTCAGCGCGCTTTTCTGACATTCCTGTGGAACCGGCGCTAAAATTAAAAACCTTGCAAATACCGCTGTTTACTGTTCCGGGGAAAGTGGAACTGTCACCGAGGACAATATTGTCAGCGGCAACTCTTGCTTCAAGATTGGCAAGATCTCCGTAAGGTGCATAAGTTTTCTTGCCTGTGATACGATTAGGAATCTCTACGCAGTCCCCTGCAGCATAAATATTAGAATCGGAAGTCCGCATGCGCTCGTCAACAACGATACCCCCAAAACCACCGATCTCCAGTCCAGCCTCTCTAGCCAAATCAACATTTGGCACAACGCCTATAGAAACTACCGCCAACTCACATGAAACGACTGAACCATCGTTTAATTTTACGCCAGTAAGTTTTCCATTTTCGCCCAGAAATTCGGCGACTCCATTGTCAGTGTGAACAGTGACTCCTTTGGATGCCACATGTTTTTCTACCAGCTTAGCAAGCTCCCAATCCAAAAACATGAGCAACTGGGATAGCATTTCAACTACATTTACATTCATACCGGAATCGGCAAGCGCTTCGCAAACCTCAATTCCAATCAGCCCGCCACCGACAATAACTACATCTTTAACTTTACCGGAGTCACGAAGTTCGCGAAGTTTGTCAGCATCACGCATTTCTGACAAAGCCTGCACTCCTTCCAGATTAATTCCTTTAATCGGCGGACGACGAGGAGTTGCACCGGAACATATTACCAGCTTGTCATAAGGAACTGCCGATTTTTCACCAGTTACGACATTAACACAGGACACAACTTTTTTTATCCGGTCAATAGCGGTTACTTCCGTATTAACCCGCGCTTCTACGCCTTTAGCTCCAGCAAAAAAAGCTTCATTGCGCACAACTCCTGTAGGAGTAGATAGCAGCTGATCACGATTATCAAAATTCCCACCAATATAATAAGGATATCCACAAGATGCCATAGACATCTCCGGAGCCTTTTGCAGAAGAGTAACATTTGCGGACTGATCAAGCCGTTTTGCACGAGCAGCGGCTTTTGGGCCGGCGGCGGAACCGCCGATGACAACGATATTCTGTGAACTCATGAAATGTCTCCTCTTTACAGAGTGTTATATGTTCAGCGGAAAAACACCGCTTTTATCCTATTTAACAGAATACTATCTTTATATTATCTGTGTTCCTTTATTGCTTTTTATATCATGCCACTTCTGGAGAAAAATCAAATATTTTCCCTGTAAACTTCACATACCAAGCTGCGGATTGCACCTGAACAATATATGCTAAAGCAATAACCAAAGCTGCATCTGATCCTTGTGGGCCAAAAGCGTTGATAGCAATAGCAAGAGCAATAGATAGATTTCGCATAACCGATCCATAAACGAGGGCTATTGCGTCACCTCTTTTGAGAAAACACTTACCGACCATTGTGCTCAAAGTGAAATTTATTCCATAAAGTATTACAAGCGGAATGAGTATATTTAGTAAGACTTCCGGCGCTGCTGCTATTGTTTTTGCTTTAAGGGCCAATGCCACAAAAACGATTCCCAAAACGCCTAAAGTGGAAAGAAAAGGAAACTTCGGAGCAATAATTTTTTGAAAATCGCTCTGACCATACTTTTTGACAAAAAAGCGCTGCGTAGCATATCCCAAAACCATAGGCAGGAAAACAATAAAAACTATTTGCTTAAGCACTGCAACCAGACTCATTTCAATAGCCGTCCCCATAAGGGCCTTAACAAAGAAAGGAGTAGCAAGTGAACCACAAATCAGTCCTATGACTGTCATTTTAATTGCTGCGGACATATTTCCCTTGGCAAAACCAGTCCATGAAATGGTCATCCCACTTGTCGGCACAAGTCCGGCAAGCAAAAGCCCTAGAGCCATGTATGGTTTATCAGGAAAGAAAAAAATTCCGAAACCGAAGGCTAAAAAGGGGATTATCCCGAAATTTATAACTTGGGTTAGTAATTGAGCTTTACCATCTCCGCCTTCAAAGACTTTTTTAATTTTCAGCGTAACCATCATTGGATACACCATGAGAAAAGTAAAAGGAACAATAAGACTTTTGATCCAGCTGGTATCAGCGACAACTCCGTAGATAAACCCAGCCACCATCATGACAGGGATTGCCACAGTAAGATTTTTGGTGATTTGTTTTAAAAATTTCCACATAATGCATACTCCATTAGTACAGGATATTAATTACGGCCGATCCGTTAAAAAAAGCCGTTTTATGATGTCGCGTGGATTCTTTTCTACCTCTATTCAAAAACACTTACATTGATCTCGATCAATTTTAACTAAATTTCAGGGTAACAAGATGGAAAAAAAAGAATTAAAGCAGATCATCAAGAAATTCCCAATCTTTTCAAATCTGGATGAGCCCAATCTTAGCCGGTTGGCAGAAAATGCCGTTTTGAGCGACATTCCTAAAAAAGCAATTTATTTTAGCGAAGCTAAGTTTTTAGAAGGCATGCATGTTTTGCTTTCAGGCAAGGTAAAGCTATTTAAACTAGCGGAAGACGGAAAAGAACAAACCATTTTTGTTTTTGGACCAGGCGAACCATTTTGCCTGTGTTCGACCTTTTCTGACGGGAAAATGCCTGCAAATTTAAGTGCCCTTGAAGACAGCAAAGTACTTTTTATAAGCCCTTCCAAATTTCAAACATTAATTCAGGAAGACCCGTCAATTTTACTCAATATGATGAGCGTCATGGCTAAACGTCTTAAAGATGCAATGGTCATGATTGACTCCCTTTCACTTAAACAGATTCCGTCCCGCTTGGCGGCGTATTTTCTGAGTCAAAATGAAGAGGGATGGTTAAAATTAGGCATATCTTATCGCGAGCTTTCAAAAATTATCGGAGTCACGCCGGAAGCTCTTTCAAGAACATTAAAAAAAATGAGTAAAGAAAAACTCATTGAAGTTGATGGTACGAACGTAAGGGTGATTAATACAGAACGCTTAGAAGCTTGCCGTGACGGAAGTTACTTATTGTAAGAAAGCAGAAAAGCCATTCCTGTTCATCTTATCCTAAAACGAACAGGAATAACTTTAATTATTTGAATACACACTATTTAAAGCGATGCACGCAACAACTCTAAAATCTCATCTCTGTTCATTGCCGGACGTCCTGGAAGGTTACCATTTTCATCTTTGGTAAGTAATAAAATATCATCAGCATAGCGAGAAAACAGCTCATCACCGATGCCTATTTCTGACAAGCTAGTCGGGCAATCGATAGACTTAATAAAATCTTCGAAGCGATCAATGCCTTCCATTGCACAATCGATATCGTCAGGAGATTTTGGAACCAGCCCGAAAATACGCTGGGCAAATTGAACGAATCTTTCAGGGCGAGCTTTAGCGGCAAACCGCATCCATGACTGATTAACAGCCGAAAGACCTGCCGCATGGGTAACATCATGATGGGCTGAGAGCGTATGCTCTATTTTATGAACAGGACGACTGCTATCGGTTCCTACCTGTAACCATCCGTTAAGAGCGACCAAAGCGGCCCACTGAATTTGCGCTCTAGCTTCGATATCGGTTCCGTCAGCAATAGCTTTCGGACCCCATTCCATGGCAGTGAGTATAACTCCTTCGGCAAAACGATCCTGAATAGGCGTACCGCCTATCCCGTTAAAATAAGTTTCCGTCACATGAATTATAGTATCGCATACGCCGTAAGCAGTCTGATCCTTAGGTACACTGACCGTCAGCTCAGGATCAACAATCGCAACACGAGGATAAAGACATTTATTAGAAATAGAAGATTTCACTAACGTTTCTGCGTTGGAAATAACTGCGGTACTGTTAGCTTCCGAACCTGTAGCAGCTAAAGTCGGGACGGCTATTATAGGCAGGGCTGTAATCGGGACATAGAGTTTGTCATCTCCATGGTTAATCATATTCCACGGATCACCGTCAAAGGAAACAGCCGCGGCAATAACCTTTGCGGCATCGATAGTACTGCCTCCTCCCAAAGCAATAATTACGTCACATCCCTCTGCGCGAGCGGTTTCTGCGCCGCGTACAACAGAAGAAATACGAGGATTAGGTTCTATGCCGGAACACTGCGCAAACGAAATATCCACATCTTTTAAACTTGCAACTGCGCGGTCAAATATACCGCTACGTTTGATGCTGCCACCGCCTGTTACTATCAATGCTTTTTTGCCGTGTTCCCTCACAACTTCACCCAGTCTGACAAGTGATCCTGCGCCAAAAATAAGTTGTGTCGGATTATTAAATTCAAAATTCATGAATTACCTCAGCAATGAATACGGTTTAGTTAAAAATTATTTCGCAATTGCTGCAAAAGTTCCCTTAAGTGGAGTTGCAAGGTCATGCGGAGAAAGTTCAATATCCATCCCCCTGCGTCCGGCGCTAACAAAAATTGTTTCGTGATCCTGAGCAGATGAATCAATAAAAGTTGGAAGCAACTTTTTCTGACCAAGCGGGCTGACGCCGCCGACAATATAGCCGGTGGTACGCTCAACGACCTTTATGTCAGCCATAGCGACTTTCTTTTCGCCTGCGGCTTTAGCCAGCCGTTTCAAATCCAGAAGTTGCAAAACCGGGACTACTGCAACAAAAAGCTTCTTTTCATTTGCTACGACAAGCGTTTTAAAAACACGTTCAGGCTCAACACCCAATTTCTCAGCAGCTTCCTTGCCATAGGCTTCTGCGGCTGGATCGTGCTTATATTCATGAATAGTGTACTTAATCTTGAATTTTTTAGCTGTGTTAATTGCTGGAGTCATAGAATATTTCTACAAAATGGCTGATCGATTGGCAATACCCTTTTAAGCAACTTCTTAACTTGCACAAACAAGAAAGGCCGACAGCTTTTGCCGTCGACCTTTAAATTGATAAGATTCAAATGATTAATACTGAATATAAGCCACGTGTGTCTGAAGATATTCAAACAGACCATGCTTACCGTCCGCTCCGCCGATGCCGGATTTACGCCAGCCGGCGTGGAATCCCTGTATAGCCTCGAAGTGAGAGCGGTTAACATAGGTTTCTCCGAACTTCAGTTCGTTGATAGCCCGCATCATTTTGGTGATGTTGGTTGTAAATACAGACGAAGTCAGACCGAATTCGCAGTCGTTGGACAGATCCAGTGCTTCATCGAAGTTCGCAACCTTAACAACAGGCAGAACAGGACCGAAGATTTCATTACGAATGATTTCCATATCCTGAGTACAATTTGCCAGCAGTGTAGGTTTATAAAAGAAACCTGTTGGTTGATCATCACCACGTGCCCCGCCAACAACAACTTCAGCTCCTTGTGCTTTAGCCTTTGCTACCATTTCTTCAATTTTAATCAGCTGGGACTTATTAATCTGGCTGGACATGCATGGAGCAGGATCTGCAAACGGATCACCATAAGTGACGTCACTCATAGCTTTGGTAAGCTTACCCATGAATTCGTCGTAAACTTCAGCTTCTACGTAAACACGCTCAGCGCAGTTACAAACCTGACCTGAGAAAATTATTCTGGAATCAACAACGGCTTTAACTGCCATATCCATGTCGCAGTCTGCACAAATGATAACCGGAGCCTTTCCGCCAAGTTCAAGTGAAGTCTTAGTGATATTTTCAGCAGAAGCAGAAATGATGCGCTGCCCTGTTTCCACGCTGCCTGTCAGAGTAACCAGACCTACCTGAGGACTTCTGACCAAAGCATCTCCCAAAGTACTACCGCCGCCGGAGACAAAGTTAAGAACACCTTTTGGCAAACCTATGCTGGAAATCAGCTTGGCAAATTCAAAAGTTGTATTTGGCGTTTCACTGCTCGGTTTTAAAACAATGGTACAACCAGTCAAAAGAGAAGGAGCGACCTTGCGAGCCATAACAAAGAAAGGGAAATTCCAAGGGCAGACGCCTACAACAACCCCGATAGGTTGACGATAAAGAAGTATATTTTCTTTTGGATTATCACTCTGAATAACCTCGCCCTCGTATTTACGGGCCCATCCGGCATAATAATCAAAATATTCGGCTGTCGCATCAATTTCCACTTGGGCAAGAGGCAAAATTTTAGCTTGCTCTTCGGCTAAAGTCTGCGCCAGCATATCCCGGTTAGCCCTGATAATTTCGGCCATTTTTTTTAGATAGCCTGCGCGTTCAATGCAAGATTTAGCAGCCCAGCTTTTCTGCGCTGAACTTGCTGCTTCCAAAGCAAGAGCCGCATCACGAGCTCCTCCCTTAGGAGCCATAGCTATAACTTTTTCGGTAAAAGGATTGAGAACTTCAAATTGTTCTTTAGATTCAGCATCACGAAATTCACCATTAATGTATTGCTGGTAAACTTTCATAAAAGAGTCTCCTTTAACTGTTGAGCTTAATAATAATTTATTTTTCAACGCAGAAATCAAGTCCCGAAGTTTTATACAGCTTTAAACACTACTATTTCAACATGTTTATTACTTTATTGTAATTTTCCATATATATGGAAAAACTATTGATAAACAGAAGTTTTCCTGAAGAATCTTTACAACATGGATTAATGGCGAGAGAAGTTTAAAGATTATACTAGGCAAACGGCACAACAAAAAAATATCTATTTCAACTAAATAAAATTGAGGTTTCTTTTCTGAACTGCTTACAAAGTAAAAAAGAGTTGAAGTTTGAATTACTATAATTCATCGGGAAAATAATTTCTCTATTTTAGACCAATCGATCGCTAGTCACAATTCTCAACAATTATTTACAAAACAGCTGGTTAAATAGTTACGAACAGATACACACACCTGTGGATAACTATCATCACTCTACACACCGCACTTACTCTCCCAAGGGCTGACAAGGTTTAGTCAAGAAAAACTCTAGAAAGGTCTTGACCAAAAAGGATGGTTTGGTAAACTGCCCTAAGTTGATTTTGCACTTCAGGAATTTAGTTTTTCTAAATTTTGAAAAGGAAACCCGGTTAGATTCCGGGGCGGTTCTGCCGCTGTAATTTTTATTCATTATGAATAAAAGAAGCCAGCCCCCTGCCTGAAGCATGTCTGCACGATGCAGATATTTTCCATTTACCGAGTGAACCTATCTTTTAAGACGATTAAAGGTCATTCGGCCCCAAAAATTCTGCAGAGAATGCCTTCTGGGCTGCCTGCACCACAAGCTCATACCTTTTCTCAATGTGAGGACCTTGCATGTCCGCAACTTCCAGTTTGCGATATTGCTAGTGTTTTGCTCTGTGAGTGAAGGAACACGTGGAAAATCCCTTGAAAGGACCTTGAATAATAATGACCAAACAACCAGTTATCACTCGTGAATCCGCCAAAATGGCCTTAGAAGAGCACAGACGCTTTCAAGAAACCGTCAGCTCAAAAAAATATCAGATCCGTGACAGCAAGGGACACCTTCAGGAACACTCTTTTGGCGATGTTAAAAACAGGCTTTGCCGTGAATTTTTAAAGCACTCCAGCTTTGAAAATAAGGAAAACGAACAGGTATGCGAAATGCTTCAGGCAGGACGCTTCATACCTGCCGGATCAATTCTATCCGGCCTAGGCAACGACTATGCTAAATGCTCCCTCAGCAACTGCTATTTAGCAAAAATCGAATCAGACTCCTTGGAAGGCATCTTCGAAGCTCAGAAAAAACTCGCACGGACTTATTCTTACCGCGGCGGTAGCGGAATAGACATTACCATCTTGCGCCCTTCCGGCGACCCTGTGAATAATGCTGCGGTCACTTCCTCCGGAGCTGTCAGCTTCATGCCTCTTTTCAGTGAGCTTACGAACACCATAGGCCAAAACGGCAGACGCGGCGCACTCATGATATCAATGGATATAAGACATCCTGACACCTGCCGCTTTATCTGGAGCAAAAGTAAGCCTGAAGAAATTTTCGGAGTGGACTCCCTTACAGGAAAAACTCAGGATGTATTCGGGGCCAATATAAGCCTCAAAATTACTGACGAGTTTATGCAGGCTGTAGAAGACGATACGGACTGGACATTTATTTTCCCTGAAATGAACAAAGTAACAGGCAAGATATGTGATGCAACGACGCTACAATTGCTGCCTGAGGTCTATAATGCTCTTGATCCTCAAGTGGGAGACCGCCTTGAGGCCGAGATCATTTATAAAGTCACAGCCCTTGAACCGGAAAAGTATCAGATAAAAGTCAAACCTGATCTACCAATGAATGAGGAACAGGCGAACCTTCCTGAAGGTACACTTTTATTTTCCCCTTCCAGACGTCGCAACGAAACGTCAGATATCTTCGACCCTGTCAACTCCGTTTATAATCTTCTCTGGGATGGAGACTACAGCCGCTGGCAGGAATTAGGACTTCCTTTCAAGCCATATACAACTGTCAAAGCACGGGGATTACTTGAAGAAATCAGCAGTTCTGCATGGCAGTCAGGAGACCCGGGAATCCTTTACCAGGATACGACTCAGCGCAATACCCCCGGAACATTCATTGACCCTGTGCGCCTAAAACCTATGTCTACCAACCCGTGCGGAGAACAAGGACTTGGCTACTGGAACAACTGCCTCTTAGGAGCCATGGTTCTATTCAAATATGTAGTTAACCCCTTTACGAAGGAAGCTCAGTTTGATGAAGACCTGTTTCGCGATGACTTAGGACGCACCGTTGCCTTTATGGATACAATGTCCGATCTAAACCAGAGCAAACATCCTCTCCAACAGCATAGGGATGCTGATAAGTACGGTAAACGTATCGGTATAGAATTCACCGGACTTGGCGACATGCTTGCAATGCTCGGCATGCGCTACGGCAGCGAAGAGTCAATCGATTTCATCAAAAAGATTCTGCGCGACAAAGCTATAACCGAAATATCTGTCAGCGCAGACATAGCCGGACGCTTCGGGGTTGTGGAAGCTCTAGAATCTCCTGAATCCAGAAAACGTTTTCTGAACTGCCCGTATATTACCAACCTTGGACTGCCCAAAAAATTGCAGAAAAAGATTATGGATAATGGGCTGCGCCATACGGCATTCAATACCGTCGGACCTTCAGGCTCCATTTCCATCATGTCTGACAACTGCACATCAGGAATCGAACCTGCGTTTCTTTTTAGCTACACCCGCGAAACCCGCCTTGAAGCTGGAAAAGTTTTCGAGTTCATCCATATGCCTCCGCTAAAATGGATGCTTGAAACTGATCAGGAAGAGTTGTTCGACAAATATACAGCCCTGCAACTTAAAGAAAAATTGAATTACGTTCAGTCTGACGAACTTGACTATATGGACCGCATCCGCTTGCAGGCCGCTGTTCAAAAATTCACAGACAGTTCTATTTCCTCGACCATCAATCTTTCCGAAGATACACCACGGGAAACCATCTTCCAGATTTACATTGAAGCATGGAGACACGGACTTAAAGGAGTGACTGTTTTCCGCAACGGTTGTAAAAAAGGGGTTTTAAGCAAAAAAGAAGATACACAAGACGCCAACCCCACAATGATAGGACAAAATGCAACCTTACGGGAGAGAGAGCTGAATGATATAGAACGGGCAGAGCGCCATAGGGTTACATGGAAAGGGTCCAAGATGTACATCATCGTCTCCGTGGATGAATCCGGCAACCCGATTGAAATATTCGTCAAACTTCCAAAGGAAGCAGGCTTAACCGGATCTGGTATGTATAATGAACAGGTTTTTCAGGAGAAATATTCTCTATGGGAAACAATCACTCGTTTAACCAGTCTCCTCCTTCGAGTAGGCATGCCTATCGACCGCATTCTCACGCAGCTGGACCGTTCAAGCTACAATATAATCGATGCGGCGGCCATTATCTCACGCATCCTGCGCAATTACATATCACTTGATATGGACGATCAGACCATAGTTTCCAAAGAACTTGGAAGCCCATGCCCTGAATGCGGCAAAAAAGCCTACGTCCCTGAAGGTGGATGCAAAATATGTAAAGCCTGCGGTTACACAACCTGCGGTTAATCACATGCGCTAGTTCATAAGAACTTTATATCCTTAAAATAAAATCCGGAAAGTGAATTTATCACCTTCCGGATTTTTTATTTGTCGGCTTGTATTGTTTTAACTCTCTATTTAATTCTACGTAGCAAGTTGAACCCGCAAAACATTTGGAATTTCTGTTTCCCGATGCCCGATACCGTAACCGGTTTTACTAGTCGTCAAGGCCGGAGCATCAATAAATTTATCTACAAGAGAAGCTATAATAGCCGCTCCGGTAGGAGTCGTAGCCTCATGCTTTGAACCGCCGCGTTTGGTTGGAATATTGTGTAAGATCTCTACCGTAGCTGGTGCGGGTACCGGAATAATACCGTGAGCACAGTTTACAAAACCGGAACCAAGCTCGATGGAAGAAGCCCATACAGCATCAACCCCTAAACGATGAAAGCAGATAGCTGCCCCTACAATATCAACAATTGAGTCAATGGCTCCTACCTCATGAAAATGGACTTCATCAATCGACTTTCCATGAACATGGGCTTCAGCTTCCGCAATCCTATGAAATATTTTTAAACTGGTATCTTTAACTTCTTTAGCCAGCTCACTTCCAAGAATAATCTTTTCAATATCACCTAAATTGCGATGATGGTCGTGTGAATGGGCCGCGGCCATTTCAGTCTCAGATTCTTCATGGTGATGGTCATGTACATGATGATGACCGTGATTGTGGCCATGATCATGATGATGGTCATTATGCTCATGAGAATGAACCTTATCGTTAAGCTGCACATCGACTCTTGTTCCCGTGATCCCATTGCGAACACCACCTGCTACGATCAAATCAAAATCTTCACTTAGTCCTAGTTTATCAAGTTCGGACTTCAGGTAATCAGGCTCAATGCCTAGATCGATCATAGCAGCCAAATTCATATCACCGCTTATTCCGGCGAAACAATCGTAATAAAGTATATTCATCGTATCATTCTTTGAGGTATGTTTTAAAAAGACAAATGAGATGCATGAATTAATAACAAAAGAACAAATAATAAATGAAGAAAAACATTCTTTAATATTGCGGAGGGTACATTATGCTCTGCCGTTCTCCACAACATACATTATGATTTTAATATTTTTGCAGTTAAGGTCAATCTTCAAGCTCAACTGCAACACGTTTGAGGACTTCAGGAATATTAATCTGCTGTGGACATTTTTCAAGACACATACCGCATTCTACACACTGCGAAGCAAACCCCGGTTCACGCTGTAAAATAGATCCGCTGGCAAATGAATTGTAAAAACGCTTGGCCTCAGCAGGGTTTCCAAACATGTGTAACTTATTAAAAAGATCAAAGCATGTCGGGATTTGAACCCCGACAGGGCAAGGCATGCAATAACCGCAACCAGTGCATCCCACCTGCATAAGTTCTCTATAGGTAACACCAACACGATCAATGAGTTCAAGCTCTGCTGGCGAAAGTGAACTTGCGACAGCGTCACCAGCGATAGCCTTATTCTGAGTGACTTGCTCCTCCCTATTCATTCCGGACAAAACGACTGTAACTTCTGGATGATTCCATACCCAGCGCAAAGCCCACTCTACAGGAGGGCGCTTAACATCAGCCTGAGCCCATAATTCGCCAATGGCAGGAGGAGCCTCGGGAAGAGCGAGATTTCCGCCACGCAATGGCTCCATAATAACTACACCAATATCTTTGGAAGCGGCATACTTGAGCCCTTTAGTTCCTGCCTGAAATTCCTGATCCAAATAATTATACTGAATCTGACAAAACACCCATGAATAAGCATCAATAATGGGCTGAAAGTCTTCAGATAGTCCATGAAACGAAAAACCAGGATTGATAATCCGCCCGTCTTTCTGAGCCTGATCAAGAAAGTCTTTCACCCCGAGATTTTCAAGAGTCTTCCACGAAGGACCACTAAGCGCATGGACTAAATAATAATCGATGTGGTCTGTTCCGAGTTTTTCCAACTGTGCGTTCAGGAATTCATCCATACCTTCGCGACTTTCAACCATCCAACTTGGTAGTTTTGTCGCAATTTTAACCTTTTCGCGGTAGCCGTCTTTTAAAGCCCTGCCCAGCAATGGCTCGCTTTCTCCATCATGATAAGGCCATGCGGTATCAACGTAGTTGACTCCGTTATCTATAGCTTCACGAATCTGTGCTATAGCGCGTTTCTCATCAATTTCTCCGTCTAACATAGGTAGACGCATACACCCGAAACCAAGTGCGGAAAGTTGATCTCCATTCTTGGGCATAGTTCTGTAAAGCAATGTCAATCTCCTTAGCTACAAAGAAACTTTATCAGTTAACACTGACAATTTTTGAAGAGTATTATCTTAGAATTTACACTTTTCTATTTCAGGTACCCATCAAGAGCTTTGCATAGCTGATCTGCACAGGAGGTACTTTTTTTACCACAGGTGATCCCCTTGAGCTTACCAACAATGTCTTGGACAGGCATATCAGTAATCAATGAAGATATCGCCTTGAGATTTCCCGGACATCCACCGGTAAACTCTACAAAAACCAGCTTATCGTCTTCAACTGCAAAATTAATCATTGTTGAACAGACTCCCTGTGGAATATATGTCTCAACATCAGCAGAGTATGTTTTTTCAGATTTAAGAACGAATGGTTTTGAACCGCGATTAATATTGTCTATGTTTTCCATTTTTATCCAATCTTATTTTTATTAATAGTCTTTACGCCAAAACGGGAATCAAGTTTATTGAACTGATTAAAATCCCCTGCCTGTACTCAAAAAATGCTCCCAATCCTTCCGCCCTCTTTCTTTGGCTTTTTCAGCGGCTTTTCGGTAATCGTAATAAACTTTTATCTGTTGGACTGTCCACCCAGATTCTACACGTTCAAGAACCGCATATGAAGCATGGGGACAATAATTTTCCATAGAATGAATTACAGGTTCATCATCTGTATAGGCTGGCAAACCAACACTTCCGGGATTAATTATGAGCTGTCCAGAAGCAAGTTTTACAGTGCGCGGAATATGTGTATGCCCGCAAAGAATAATTTCCGATGAAACTCCATTAAGTAAGGAGCTTATATCACTATCAGAACGTAAATGAGGAAATCCTGTTTCTATATCTTCAAGGAGGTATTCTTCATCATTGCGTGGTGTTCCATGGCACATATAAACTTCATTGCTCAGCTGATTATCGAAAGGAAGTGATTTCATCCAAGATCTCGGCTCTTCGCCTAAATCATCAAGGATAAACTGCATAGTTGGATTAGCATCTACTTCTTCTGGGGATGCTTCATAGATTTGGCGATCCTGATTTCCTTGAATAGTAATAAACTTATGCTTGCTTAAAAGATCATATGTGGCCTTAGGCGCAATTGGACCGTAAAAGATATCACCAAGATTGACCATTTGCTCTACGCCGTGCCTTTTCGCATCTTCAATTACGGCTTCTAATGCAAATACGTTACTGTGAATATCTGATAATACTGCAATTTTCATTTAAGAACCTTTTGATATAACATGACTTTTTACCAATAAATCTATACCTACGACAACATCTGCCAGAACGATAAAAGGCTGCTTCAGTACCTCGTAAATATTTACGGTGTCATGGCACAATCTTTTAGCTATTTTTTTTAAAAGATAGGAACCACGTGAATCCCAATCCCTTTTCAAGGGGTTGACATGTTAACAAACCGATGGCAAATAAAGTTCAGAACAATAAACAAGGTGCGACAATATCGCACAGGAGAAGTTGGCATGGGTGAAGGCAGACAAATACAATCAGTAGTTAGGGCGTTGAGCATATTGGAATTATACAATCGCTCAACTCAAGAGCTGAGTGTAACTGAAATTGCCAACCTCTTAGATCTCAGTAAGAGCACAGCTTACAGCTTAATCAGCACGTTAGCTCAAAATGGATACCTGGAACAGAACCCCAAAGATTCAAGGTATTCGCTCGGCCTCAAGTTGCTGAGACTCGGTGGCCAAGTGCGAAGACACAGTATCCTCGTCCGCCGCGCCACACCGTTTCTGGAAAAACTTGTTCAAGAGTTTTCGGAAACAGTCCACCTGACAGTGGAGCGGAACGGCATGGTGGTTTATATCGAAAAAATCCGAGGAAAAAAAGCTGTCTTTATGCAATCGGAAGTCGGAGCAGAAAACCCCATGTACTGTACGGCTGTAGGCAAATGTTTACTTGCGTTCATGCCTGAAACAAGACGGGAACGTCTGCTCAAACAGATGGAGCCGCTTGAAAGGCGTGGACCAAATTCTATTACGAGTATTGATGAGCTACGGCAGGAACTGGAAACAATCCGTAAGCGAGGATTCAGTATCGATGACGAAGAACATGTTGCCGGACTAATGTGTATCGCAGCACCTGTCTTTACACACAACGGAGAAATTGTCGCTTCCGTCAGCCTTTCCGGTGCTAAAGCAGGTATTTCATCTAAAATGGTTGCTCAGATATCTGAATCAATCACAGCTATTGCACACCAAATAAGCGAAGCTATTTAATTTTTTTATCACACAGTGTGGACAGCGTGCGACAATGTAGCACATAATAAGTTGTCTCAGAAAAATACTTATAAATACGGCTAGATATATATCTAGAGATATTTAAAGTTTGTTTATGAAGAAATAAGGATAAACGAAATCCTACTAAGTAGTGTTCTTGGTGGGCAGGGACAATATTATACGATATTATTAAATACTTGGACTATATATGTAGACGCTGTGCGATAATATAGGACAAGCTGACAGCTAACTGGAGGTAAATACATCAAAATATATCATCATCAAGAAGAGCACTCTACGCGCCAAGTATCTTTTCTTAAGAAAATCACAGTCAAAACATAGACGCCGGTACAAGCATGGACCTTGCGCCCGGCTTAAAATTTAGAAGAGGAAAACAATGACTCCAGTATTTTTTTTAGTAGTTCTAGCTGTTGCTATCATTTTTTTGATGCTGCTGATCATGAAGGTAAAAATGCATCCTGTCCTCGCGCTTTTCTTTACCAGCCTTGGACTTGGGCTGGCTTTGAATAACGGGATTATAGGAACTGTCAACCTAATCAATTCTGGGTTCGGCGGGACCCTCAAAGGAATCGGCGTTACCATCATCTTGGGTTCCATTCTGGCAATGGGTATTCAGGATACAGGGGCAGCAACTGCAATCTCAAACTTTTTCATCCGCTTATTCCGCGGGCGTGCGTTGGAACTTGCTCCAGCACTTACAGCGTTCATTGTATCCATTCCTGTATTCGGCGATATAACAATGGTTCTAACGGCTCCAATTGCCTCCATCCTGTCAGTGCGCAAAAAGATATCAATGTCTTCTATGTCCGCTTTCATTAGTATGGGGCTTGGGCTTACTCACGGGCTCGTTCCTCCAACCCCCGGCATCCTCGCTATCGCCCTTATGTATGGCGCAGATCTCGGTTTGACCATTTTCTGGGGAACAACTATTGCAGCAATCGCCTTCTTCGGAACATGGTTAATACTGCGTAAATGGGCTGCTAAAGAATGGATTTCTCCGAGAGAAGACTTTGTAGAAGGTTTCGAAACTGCCAAATCAGATAAGGTTGAAGATATTATCATCCACGAACCAGGACTGCCAAACGCCTTTTTCTCTATGCTTCCTATACTGATTCCAGTAGTGCTCATTACATTTGCATCTTTTGCAAAGGTATACATGGATGAAGGTGGAACTTCCCTTACATTCTTCACTTCTGTTGGAGACAGAGTCGTTGCCTTGTTACTGGGCGTGGTCTTCACTATAATCCTTGGTTTCATCAAGTCTGAAAAAGTTAAAGCCCATCACTTCCGCACCACTGGCAACAATGATACTCCGCTGAGAGAGCTGATATTTGGAACATGGGTAGGCAGAGGACTCATAGTTGCTCTTCTTCCATTGCTCATTACTGCTATGGGTGGAGCCATGGGTGGCATACTTAAAGCTGCACCGGTCATCAAAGAACTTGGTGTAATCGTTGCTGGAACAAGTCTGCTTCCGATTCTTATTCCATTTTTCACAGCCGCAATAATAATGACCGCTGTGGGTTCTATGACAACTGCTGGTCTGACTGCAGCCGCGATAGTTCTTCCAATGATGGATTCACTGGGACTCTCCCCCGTAGCAGCAACTCTGTCTATAGGTTGCGGAACCATGGTTTTCAGTCATTTGAACGACAGCGGCTTCTGGATCATGACCCAGTTCTTTAACCTGAACACAAAACAAGGTCTGAAATACCTGACTATTCCCCGTGCTCTCGCTGGTGTAATAGGGATCATAGCTTTGTCGATCTTTGTTTCTATGGGACTGATATAGCAAAGCTAACCGCATTTAACAGTAAGATTTTCGTCCGAGTCTCTGCACAAAGAACGACTTAATATTAATTATAATTTTGGAACAAAAGTTCCATACTGAAGAAAGGAGTTATTAATGTCTTTATTATCTTTAGAGGGAATTATTCCTCCAGTACCGACTATTTTCAATGACAACGGCGAATTCGATAGCAAAGGCATGGGCGTTTTTATCGACAGATTGCTTGAAAGCGATGTAGACGGCCTACTTTTTCTTGGAAGTGCCGGAGAGTTTTCACAACTCACCAATGCAGTTCGTAAACAGGTTGCTGAATTCTGCGTAAAAAAAGTTGCTGGCCGTAAACCTGTTATCATCGGAACCGGAGCATGCGGAACCTCGGAAGTTATTGAGCTAAGCGAACATGCTGCTTCAATCGGAGCAGATGCAGTAATTGTTGTAAATCCATACTACTCTACCATGAGTGAAGATCGTCTGTATAAACATTACCGGACCATTTCAGAATCAATATCTTTGCCATTAGTGATATACAATTTCCCTGCTCTAACAGGACAGGATTTATCACCCTCACTAATTAAACGTCTTGCTGTTGACTGCCCAAATATCATCGGTATCAAAGATACTGTCGATTGCATCAGCCATATTCGTGACCTGATTTTACAAGTCAAAAGTGTTCGCAAAAATTTTAAGATCATCTGCGGATTTGATGAGTACCTGCTTACAACCCTAATGCTCGGTGGTGACGGAGCTATCCCGGGAACATCTAACTTTGCACCTGAAATCACCTGTGGCATCTACAAAGCTTTCAAAAATAACGACATGGAAAGCTTAAAGACTTTACTTCCACGCCTCAGCGTTCTTTCGCAACTATACACATTGGACATGCCTTTTTCTTGGCTTCTTAAGGAAGCTATCCGTCACACTGGATCTAATATTCCAACTGGCGTTGCATCGCCGGCAACTGAGCCCGATGAAGAGGTAAAACAGAAATTCAAAGAGATCCTCGCGCAGGCAGGCCTCTAATTATTATATAAAAAACTGGTGATCTTCGGGTGAACCCTATGGTTCCAATACGCTATTTGATCATTTCCGCAATTTCTGAACGAATGGCGGTAAGCAGAGCCCCCTTTAAAAGGGGGCAAAGGATAAAAACTATGCCAAAACAAAAATGCGAACGAGTTCGTGATCTCTGGTCCCAGATTGATGCTCTTATGATGGGTATGAACTGGACTAGAGAAGATGTGAACAAACCCCAAATTATTATTGATGATGTTCAGGGAGACAGTCACCCAGGAAGTTATCACCTTGATATACTGAGCGAAGAAGCTTCCATCGGGGTTTATGAAGCTGGTGGACGCCCGGCTAAATTCCACGTCACGGATATCTGCGACGGCTGGGCACAAGGACATGAAGGTATGAATTTTATCCTTTGTTCACGAGGTATTATTGCCGATATGGTCGAAATTCATGCATCTGTCATTCCGTGGGACGGCATGTTACTATTGTCTGGCTGTGATAAATCCACCCCTGCCCATCTTATGGCAGCAGCCAGAATGGACATACCGACCATCCATATACCAGGCGGCGCAATGCGCTCCGGTCCAAACAACTCCACCTCCGGCTTGGCTGGCCCGCTATCCGCGCGCAAGAAAAAAGGACATGTTGATCTCGCCGAGATGAAAAATTATCAACTCACAGGCTGCCCCTCCTGTGGCGCATGCCAATTCATGGGAACAGCAAGCACAATGCAGTGCATGTCCGAAGCGTTAGGCATGGCCTTACCGGGAACAGCTTTAATGCCAGCAACCATGTCTGAAATTAGGCGAATGGCCCGTTCAGCAGGTAAGCAAATCATGTATCTGGCCGAAAAAGGCATCACTGCACGCAAAATTCTAACAAAAGCAAACTTCATCAACGCCATGAAAGTTCACGCCGCAATCGGCGGCAGCACCAATGCTTTCATCCATATGCCGGCAATTGCCCATGAAGTAGGCATAGAAATAGATCCAAAAGAATTTGATGCCATTGGGCAAGAAATCAAATACTTAACCAACATACAACCTAGCGGAAAATATACAGCAGAACTCTTCTGGTTTGCAGGAGGTGTTCCCATGGTACAGCATTTACTACGAGATCAACTCGATCTTGACGTTATGACTGTTACCGGTCGACCACTGGGCGAGTCTCTGGAAATCCTTGAAAAAGATGGATTCTTCGACCGTTGCCACGGCTACCTGAAAAGTTATAGCATCCCACTAAACGATGTCATCCGCACGCCTGAACAATCCACCAAAACTGGTTCCATAGCGGTTCTAGAAGGCAACCTAGCTTCTGAAGGCGCAGTTGTTAAATATGCGGCAGTACACCCTGACATGCACCAGCATATCGGGCCAGCTATGGTATTCGATAGCGAAGAAGAAGCTCAGGCCGGCATTATCTCCGGAAAAATCAAGCCTGGTTCCGTAGTCGTCATTCGCTACGAAGGTCCTAAGGGAAGTGGTATGCCTGAAATGTTTATGACCACTGACGCAATTGTCTATGATGAGACTCTTAACGGCACAGTTGCAATAGTGACAGACGGACGTTTCTCCGGAGCCACAAGCGGTCCATGCATCGGCCATGTCTCACCGGAAGCTGTTGACGGAGGCCCCATTGCACTGGTCGAAGATCACGATCTAATCGAAATTAACATCCCGAATAGAGTCCTCCAGATCGTCGGAGTGAACGGAGAAAAAAAATCTCCTCAGGAAATTAGCGAGATCCTTGCTCAGCGCAAAGAAAACTGGACTCTACCAGAACGTCCTCAGAAGCGTGGCGTCCTTAAGCGGTATTCCGACAGCGCTGTTTCCGCTATGAAGGGAGCCTACATGGCCTAATCTGAGCGTAAAATTTGAGGCAAATATTAAACCTCAGATACTCCCTGATTAGTTTGTATCTCCTTTGTATACATAAGAATAAAGGCTTAGAAGCAAAACCTTCTAAGCCTTTATTTTTGTTAGCAAAAAATACAAGACAATCTATCCGGAAACAAATAATTCTTAAGCCGCATTTTATAGTTCTAGCTAAGGTTCAATCTGAGCATAATTGCTAGTACTCTACCTTTCATCAGCAGCACTTAGGCGAAACAATTCTTAGGTCTCTTATCGACAAACATCTGAGAAGACTAACCAGACAAATCTCTATAAAGATGCGGCTGTCTGCCAGTTATGCGCAGAAAGACGGCAGAAAAAGAACTATGACTTTCATAGCCTACGGCGAGGGCTACGTCTGTCACCGGAGCACCTTCAAGTAATAGACTCTGGGCCTTGAGCACACGCATATGCTGCCGCCATGAAGAAAACGGCATTCCGGTTTCCTGACGGAACTTACGAGTCAGAGTTCTGGAAGTCGCCCCGACCAATTCGCCCCACTGTTCAAGAGTTCTCGAATCATTTGGAGATTCTTTGATTACGGAGCATATAATCCTAAGTCTAGAATCCTTAGGCCATCCGACGGTAAAAACATCCGAGTCTTTCCAGTCTATTTCCTTTAGCACCAGTTCCATAATACTGCCGTCCAGCCCTTGCTCGTTGTATAGTGGCTTAATTGTGGCTGCCCGAATCAACAACTCACGGAGTAAGGGAGTCGCATTAAAAGTTTTGGGGTTTGACGGCATTTCAGGCAAGCAAAACATAGGATCGATAAAAAAGGACTTTGTTTTAACTCTACTGACAGCGGTCATAGAATGAGGAATTTCCGGCGGAATCCAAAATACTTGTTGAGGCGGCACCAACCATAGTTTATTCACTGCATGAGTTTCCAGTACTCCTTCTTCGGCATAAACAAGCTGTGCCCTTTTATGCTGATGAGAAGAGACCTCTCCTCTGGCAAATTCATTCCCCATGGCAGAATATGGACAGCAAATAACAAACCGTAATACTGCGGAGCAACACCAAAATAGGAAATATATACAGTTGGTGAACCTGTTACAAATGCAAAAACAGCGACATAATAAAAAGTGATACAAAGTGTGTAGCGCATATAAAGACGATGCCGAAGTAAGTACCAATAATTAGCGAAAACTTTTCTAAATGAAGTCGAAACACGTTTTTCTGTTGTTAATGTTTCAGGCAGACAAAAGATGGATAAAAACATCAGCACACCAATAAAAGTAAGCAGCCAAAATAGGCTATGCCAGCTACTGATACGCAGAATTTGTCCACCAACCAAGGGCCCGACTATAGGGGCAACGGCCATGATTATCATTAAAGTCGATAACATTTGTGCTGCATACTTTCTTGAGAATAAATCGCGAATCATAGCACGCGCCAGCATTGGCCCTGTACACGCACCAAAGGCTTGAATAACCCGCCAAAAAACAATCGTTTCAATGGAATGCGACAATGCACACCCTGCGGAACCAATTGCAAACACCATTGTCCCGATAAAAAGCGGAAGTTTGCGCCCAATGTTATCACTAATGGGCCCCCAAAGAAGCTGGGCAAAAGTGAACCCTAAAAAGAATCCTGTAATTGTCAGCTCTGGATCGCCATGTAACTCTTTTCCCATAGAAGGGAGTGCTGGCAAATAAATATCTGTTGATATCGACGTAAAGGCCATTAATGCCCCAAGAATGGACATAAAAAGCATTCCCACAACGATAGTTCTGTTTTGTTCTACTGTAATCGTTTGACTCATACCTTTCTCATTGCACATTTTGTTATCTGTCTATTGTTCAGCCGTTGCGTTGTTTGTGTCATAATTAATCCTACAGAAAACTAAGCTATTGCGCACAATCCACGCAATAATTGAAGGAGTTATATACTAAGCACTGACAAAAGGGACTACTGCCTTTAGGAAAAAAACAATGGCTAATCGGACAATGTTTTATAAGAACCAAGATAAACCACTATCTTTTCTAATTAATATTTCTCGAATTCACCTTAAAAAAATTACTTAACAGCGACATTCTAACCGTAAACTAGTCTGCACTATGTAAACATTCCAACTCATCTGATAACTACTCGTGAAGTTTTTCACAAATTTCATTAAAGGAGTAATAATGCTTCAAAGTACTTCATCTAAGTGGACGGTCAACCTATTGGTTCCCCTTGCAATCTACCTGTTTGGTCCATCATTAGGGCTAGACCACAAAATGGTTCTTTTTCTTACCATCACAGTATGGGGTGTCTTAGGATGGGTTCTGGAATCGCTACCGGACAACCTGATCGCAATATTACTGCCCGCTTTCTATGTGGCCTTTCACTTGGGAACAGGTAAACAGATACTTGCACCTTGGACATCATCACTCCCTTGGGTTCTCCTTGGTGGTATGATGATGGGCATGATCATGATGCAAACAGGGTTGGCCAAACGTATTGCTTTGATTTCCATTCGCCTATCAGGTTTTTCCTTCACCAAAGCCATGATAGGACTGGTTCTGGCCGGATTCATCATTGGCCCGTTTGTTCCATCTGTCATAGGCAAAGGAACTATCCTTGCCGTCATCTGCCTAGGTATTTGCGATGCACTGCAATTGAAAAAAGGATCACGAGAAGGAGCCACAGTCCTCTTGGTCGGATTCATTGCAGTCGCCTGCTCGAAGCTGGCGTACCTGACAGGTGGTGGGGATGTCATCATGGCCGCGAGTATAGCAGGGCAATCCATGGCAGTCCCCATAACTTGGAGTAACTACTTCCTGCACAATTTTCCTCTAGCCGTATTATACGCTGCGATCTCTTTGATCACTATTCTACTCGTGATGCGCCCCAAGCTTTCCACAGATCTCAAGGACTATATCAATCAAGAATACCAAGCACTCGGAAAAACAAAACCAGATGAGTACAAAAGCTTGGCAATTATGGTTATCATGTTGATTCTAATGGCAACAACGAAATACCACGGGCTAAACTCCGGACTTGTCCTGATTTTCATGGGATCTACCTGCTTCCTACCCGGAATGAACCTGCTGAACACTGAAAAACTTGCTAAAATGAACTTTGGCGTAATCTTTTTCGTCTTAGGGTGCTTGTGCATCGGAGCTGGCGCAAAGGCTGCTGGACTCAGCAGTGGGATTCAAGAGCTGATTATTCCGCATTTGACAGGCGGACAAACTTCGACACTTACAGCGATCTTTAGTGTTGGGGTATTTGCAAACTATGTTTTGACCCCGCTCGCAGCAGTAGCCACACTCACCGGCCCGATGGTTGATATCTGCACAAACTTCGGACTGTCCCCTGCCACCGCCGCTTACTCGCTTCTATACGGCTTGGACCAATATATTTTCCCCTATGAATTCGCGGTACTCCTTTATTTCTTCTCTTTTGGATATATCAAGGTGAAACATGTCATCATGGTCTTTGCAATTAGAACTGTTTTGGCCTTCATTTTCTTTATACTGGCCGCTGTTCCTTATTGGAATCTAATCGGAGCTTAGAGAACTCTAATCATAAATATGGAGAATATAATGAACTATAATCTACCTAAAGTTAGTTACGAACGTATATCTCATCTGGTGACTCAGCAAAATGAAAGCGAAGCAGCTTTTATGAAACAATTCGCTGAAGAGGAATGCAAGTATGACAACCCCCTTCTGGTGGTAAATCCATACCTCATCAATCCCCTTACAGCGGTGCTTCTTTTCCGCACAGAAAAACCTGTAGGCGTGACCATTACAGTACGTGGAGTTACATCGGTCGCCAATATTACTAAAACCTTCCCCCCTGCGACCGAGCATGTGCTGCCAATACTCGGCCTCTATAAAGAATGCGATAATATAGTAGACATTGAACTTTCCACCGGAGAAAAGAGCTCAGTCATCGCCACGACTGGCGGGCTCCCGGAATTAACTCAGGAAGTCGAGAATATTATCACCACTCCAGAATACATGGAAGGCATGATGATGTTCGTCTCTGCCGCAGGCAAATCCCTGCCCGCAGGATATGACTACAACGGGGATTGCCGCTGGGCCATGGCTGAAAACTTTGTCTTTGACATGAAACGAGCCGCTAACGGCAATCTGTTGATGGGATCCTACAGATATTCTCGCCCTCCCTACCACACCACGGGCCTCTGTGAAGTTACTATGGTAGGTAAGATCGTCAAAGAATATAGGTTGCCCGGCAACTATCATCATGATCAATTCGAAATGAAAGACGGTAATCTACTGATTCTGACACAAGACTTTCATCGCGAGACAGTGGAAGACATGTTGGTCTTGGTAGACCGCGAGACCGGAGACATTCTTAAGACTTGGGATATTCAAGGGCTTTACCCCATGGATGTTGGAAAGTCCGGCAGTTGGAGTTCCCATGACTGGTTTCACTGCAACGCAGTATGGTACGACAAGCCAACAAACTCCTTAACCTTGTCCGGACGCCATCAGGACATAATTATCAATATCGATTATGAAACCGGGGAATTAAACTGGATGCTGGGTGACCCTGAGGGCTGGCCTGAAGAGTTGGTTGAGAAGTACTTCTTCACCCCTGTCGGGGATCTGAACAACTTCGACTGGCAATACGAACAGCACTCTTGCCTGATAACCCCCGACGGGGATGTCATGTGCTTTGACAACGGTCATTGGCGCTCAAAGAAAAAAGAGAATTACAGAAAAAATAAAGACAACTTCTCGCGTGGTGTCCGCTACCGCATCAATACTGATAAGATGGAAATTGAACAGATTTGGCAGTTCGGCAAAGAACGCGGTCAGCATTTCTACTCCCCGTATATTTGCAACGTGGAATGCTATGCTAATGACCACTATATGGTTCACTCCGGAGGTATCGGATATGTCGATGGCATGGCATCTGAAAAACTCTTACCAGCTTTCCTTGACCCTGAAGATCCCAGCCACAAACAGCAAAGTGTCACAGTCGAAGTAAAGAACGACGTGGTCATGTTTGAAATGCACTTGCCATCCCAGTTCTACCGGGCAGAAAAGCTTTCACTTTACCACGACGGCGACAACATGCCTCTAGGAAAAGGTAAGGTTCTGGGATATCTCGACGTCACCCCTGAATTCGACACAGTTCCAGAAACAGAAGAAACAAGCCAGCCTCCTTCCGAATGGTATAAAATAAAGATAGTCGAAGAAGAAGATAGGTTTACCTTCTCTGGAAGGTTTGAAAAAGGATGTCTGCTCATGCTTTGCCTTGAAAATGAGCAAGAGTCACACAACTACTATATATCCACCACGGCCCGCCCAGCACTGGCCATGTGTGTTGGTTCATTTATGGAAGCAGATGACCGTCAGATTTCTCTCAACGTCAGCAAACTCGGATTCTCCGGCATCTTTGCTGTCAAAGTCATCATCAACGAAAAAAAATACCACACAGGAATTTGCATCACTGTTGACTAAAAACCAGAAAACCCACCTCCCAGTGTGTACCTGAAAGTAAAAAGAGAGATATACGCCCCTGCTCAGGCCACTGGGAGGTGAATACATGGTGAATTATTAGGTGAATTATATTTAAAGGTAGGCTTTAATATTTGAGTTCTTCGACCCCTGTACCAATTGCGAATAATCTTGCTTTATCAATAACGATGGTAGTCCGTCCCTTTTTATCAATGACTCCACTTTGTTTAAGAGCTTTAAATATCTTTGTAACAGTGATTACGTGCATAGACAGATAGAAAGCAATCTCATTGTAGGTCAGATAACGCGGAATCTCTGGCGGGGTATCATCAGACATGAAATCGAACAAAACCTGACATACCCGTAAACTGGCTGGCTTGGTAGAGAGCTCGGTCGAAAGGGCGAGTACGTTGATCAAATTTTCACTAATAGACCGGAGGAGCATCCTATACAATGCCGAATCTCTTTCAGCCTGTTCAAGAAAGGTTGCACCATTAATACAAAGACATTTACATTTTGTTTTTGCATAAATGCCATGATCCAAAGAGGAAAGTCGTTTCATTGTGATGTCGCTGCCGATACCTGTGGCAGTAATAATGGGACGCAAGAAATTGAGCAGCATGCCAGGTTTAAAATAGATGAAGGAACTCTGCTCTCCTGCCAGGGTCAAATGTGTCAGCGCAGCGATTCCTTCCTTTAAGTAATAAATATTACGAAAATCGAATCGTGCCCCTTTGGGAACCTCTATCTCAGTGCCAATTGCACTGAGTATTTCCATGTTGCTTGAGAGTTCTGTATCAACTTTCACTCTGATATCCTTATTTTCTGCGATCTTTACTCTAGCGATTTTTTTCACAACATAGTCTGGGCTACCTTTTTTCTTGCTAAAAAAATGCATGTTCGTACAAGCTAACAAGAAGTCTTTAGCAAAAGACTATATCGGGTGGAGTAATAGATATAATAAAATATAATTTAGTGTACTTGTTCACACCGTTATCGGCATAGGCATCATACTCTCCGAGAGTTTGATTCATACGCCGTCACTAATTATAGACTTTCCCGACAAGCTTTTCAATATGGGGTTTTCCCATATAAGAAATTTTGAAGCAATACATCGGCAACCATAAGGTTGTCATGAGCTTTTTCATTTCTACTTATCGTACCGTTTATAGCTATAGTGAGAATCCCACTTTGCAATATTCTATTTTAAAGAAAGGAGTTTGATATGAAAAAATACGATGTCATCATTGTTGGAAGCGGCCCTGCAGGCATGACTGCCGCCATTTATGCAATCCGTGCCAACATGAAGACCCTGATCTTGGACAAACTTGCTCCAGGCGGACAGATGATCAACACCAACGAAATCGAGAACTACACAGGTTCCGGCGTTATTAACGGGGCAGAACTCAGCATGCAAATGTTCGAGCATACCCAGCAGTTGGGCGTTGAATTTGACTATAAAACTATCCTCAAAGTCGAAGACAAGGGTGCAACCAAAGTAATCCACTGCGAAGAAGACAATGCTGTCTTCGAAGCCGCAGCAGTCATCCTTGCCACAGGCACAGTGCCCCGCTCTCTGGAAGTGCCAGGCGAAGAATCATTTACTGGAAACGGCATCAGCTGGTGTGCCATCTGTGACGGAGCGCAATTCCGCGGCAAAGACGTCGTAGTCATCGGCGGCGGAAATTCTGCGGTGGAAGAGTCAATTTATCTGGCCGGGATTGTCAATCAGCTCACTATTGTAACCATGTTTGACCTGACTGCAGATCCCAAAGCGTGCGACAAGCTTCGCAATATGGATAACGTAACTATCTACCCCTATCAGGACGTGCTGGAATTCACAGGTGAAGAAAAACTCACTGGGGTTCGTTTCAAATCAACCAAAGAAGACGGCACTGAACGCCATGTCAATTGTGATGGGGTGTTTGAATACATTGGCCTTAAACCAACGTCGAAACCATTCGCCGACCTAGGTATCTTAGACAAATTTGGATGCATCATCGTGGATGACGAAATGCGGACTTCAGTCAACGGCATCTTCGGAGCCGGCGATATCACCAACAAAAAGCTACGCCAGATTGTGACTGCATGCTCCGATGGAGCTATTGCCGCTAACACCGCAGCCAAATATGTCGAATCTCTTAAGGACTAATATAGGAGCAACATTATGATCAAAGAAGTTAACACCCAAGAATTTGATGCACTGGAAAAATCAGGTCCCATGCTTGTTGAGTTTTACTCCAAAACTTGCGGTCCCTGTAAGATGCTTGCCTTTGTACTGAAAGACATCAGCAAGAACGATCCGGACTTCCCCATCTACACCATTGATTTTGATGAGAACGTCGAACTCAAAGAGCGGTGTGGAGTCAAGGGATTTCCTACCATGCTTCTTATGAAAAATGGCGAAGAAGTGAGTCGTTTGGAAGGACTAAAGCAAAAGCCAGCAATCATTAACGAAATTAATAAAATAAAATAGGGGTAAAATCATGAGCAACAAAGTCGTTTACACTTGTGAAGATAACCTGATCACACAACAGAATAATGCTGAAAAAACTTTTCTTGAAACTTTCGAAACAGAAAAGCCTTCCCTTGAAAATGCTCACGTTATTGTCAATCCGTATCTCATCAACCCGCTTTCAGCACTGATTCTGTTCAAGACCGAAACCGAGGTAGAAGCAGAACTGACCGTACACGGCAAACGTAACAGCCGTGAGGACATTACGCACACCTTTAAGGCGACCACTTCCCACTCTATCCCGGTTCTCTGCCTGTATGAAGGCATTGAGACCAAGGTTACCGTGTCCCTATCTAACGGTGAAAGCAAAACTTTCCTTGTACAGTCCGAAGAACTTCCTGCATCCGTCTGCCGTTGTCTCAACGTCCAGACTTCACTTGACTACTTCGGCAATAACATCATGTTTTTGACTCCGGCTGGCAAGAACCTGCCCACCGGATACGACTATGCGGGCGAAATACGTTGGATGTTGACCGTCAACACAATGTTTGACATCAAACGTCTCGAAAACGGCAATATCATGACCGGCTCCAGCCGTTTCTGCCGTATGCCTTATAACTCTACCGGACTCTTCGAACTAAGTCTGCTCGGTAAAATATACAAAGAGTACCGGATGCCCGGCAACTATCATCATGACCACTGGGAAATGGAAGACGGAAATATCCTAGCCCTGACTCAGGATTTCCACACCGACACCGTGGAAGATATGATAGCACTACTGGACCGCGAGACAGGTGAAGTGCTCCGCACCTGGGATTTCAAAGAGTTCCTGCCACAGGATGTGGCCGGTTCAGGTTCGCAGGATGCCCACGACTGGTTCCACAACAATGCTCTATGGTACGATAAAAAGACAAACTCCATCACTCTTTCCGGCCGTCATCAGGATGCTGTTGTGAATATCGATTACGATACCAATACCCTGAACTGGATCATCGGCGACCCTGAAGGTTGGCCTCAGGAAATGGTAGACAAGTATTTCTTCAAACCAGTTGGTGATGTTGAGAACTTTGACTGGCAGTATGAGCAGCATGCCTGCGTAGTCTGCCCTGACGGTGACATCATGTGCTTTGACAATGGTCAGTACCGCGCCAAGTCCAAAGAGAACTACATCAGAAACAGGGATAATTTCTCCCGTGGCGTCCGCTACCGCATCGATACCGACAAAATGGAAATCGAGCAGATATGGCAGTACGGAAAAGAACGTGGACAGGATTTCTTCTCTCCTTACATCTGCAACGTCGAATATTACGACGAGGGCCATTACCTAACTCATTCCGGTGGATTGGGCTTTGTTGATGGTTGGGCCTCCGATGGTCTTGGAGCCTTCCTCGATACCACGATACCCGGCACAGAACGCCGTTCGATCACAGTAGAAGAAAAAGACGGCGTGGTCCTATACGAACTGGAAGTGGAAGGCAACTTCTACCGTGCTGAAAAATTAACACCGTATCACTCATGCGAAAATCTCACTTTTGGCGAAGGCAAACTGGTGGGCAATCTGGACGTAACCCCTACTTTTGATACCATCCCGGATGTTGAAGAAGTTGACGAATTACCGAGTTCTGAACGTGAGATAGTTATCGACGAAGATGAAGACCGCCTTGTTTTCCACGGCTTATTCGAACACGGATCGTTGGCAATGATTGTCCTTGCAGGCGAAAAAGAAACCCGCGGATACTTCTTGAACACTGCTGCTGTTCACCACCTAGCAATGTGCTCCGGTGCATTTCTGGAAAAGGATGACCGTCAGCTCAAAATGAATATCAGCAAGAATGGTCTTTCCGGCAAATACGACATCAAGGTCATCTATAATGACAAGATGTTCCAAACTGGCATAACCATCTATTGCTAATAAAATATACTTAGGGGCAGGGTATGGAGCCCTGTCCCCGTTTCTGTTGAGGCCCCTGGATGTGCTTCTTTAAGGATATACCTACAAGAAAAGGCTTGAGAGTGGAGTCTCAAGCCTTTTCTTGTATAAAACTTTTGTTATTTTTTTCACAAACCTAGCATGGACTACTTTTCTAAACTTCTAAAGTACGCATATTGTCAGCCAGATGCATGAGGGATTCTTAATTTAAAAAACAGGGTATACTTAATGTCAGATAAAAAACAGATTAACATAAGTGAAATGATTCACTTATTTATTGGTTTGGGAATAATGTGTTTTGGCCGCATGCTCCCAGCTCCGTCCATGGTGGTTGAAACATCAAAGAGATTGATTAGCATGGGATTTCCACAGGTGGACGGTGGTACGCTTATAACAATTACGCCGGTAGGTATGACTGTAGTCACACTTTTCATCGGTGTTGTTTATCTGTGGACAACAGTTGATACCATGTGGCCTAGCTTTCTAGGCGTATTAATGCTTGGTATGAGTGATTATGCGCCCATGCCTATGGTTTTAAAGCAATTCATGGGAAATCCCATGGTTGTAATGATTTTTTTCCTATTCGTTTTTGCAGCTATACTGGTGAAAAGTGATCTTTCAACATATCTTGCCCGTTGGTTTATGACTCACCCAAAAGTACAGGGTAGGCCATGGATGTTTACCGCATCCATCCTGCTAGCCACCTATTTCGTAGCTTTTTTGGAGCAGGTTACCGCCTGTTTTCTCATGCTGCCTGTGCTGTTTATTGTTTTTAAAGCTGTAGGATTCAAGAAAGGGGACAGGTATGTTACTTTCATGGTCACCAACGTGATCATAATGGCCCTCTTAAGCTTTGCCAGTGACCCCATAAAAGCTGGAGCTTTCTATCTGCTGGCAAACCTTCAAAATCTTGCTGTCACGGCTCCTGAACTTGGCGCGGTACCCATCAATCTTGCCACATATCTGGTTTTTGCTTTCACAATTTCCTTTATCTGTATCGGAGTCATCCTTTTCCTTATGCGTTTTGTATTCCGGGTAGATGTATCTCCACTGCAAAATATTGATATGAATGCTATCAACAAAGATAAACTACCCCCTCTTTCCGGAGCCCAAAAAACCATTATAGGGTTATTTATCTTTTATGCAATCTGGCTGCTACTGCCCGGAATCATCGGGCGCACCAACCAGCTAGGTGCTTTCCTTGGGCAAAATGCTCTAGCCGGAACTATGATAGTAACCTTTCTGGCCTGTTTAATCCGCATTAATGGCAAACCTGTTGCAGACCTTCAGGAGACCGGAAAGTGCTTCTCGTGGAGAACTTTTTTTCTCATCGCAACTGCCTTCCTACTCGGTGGAGCCATGTCCGGTAAAGGTACGAATGTATCCATTTTCATGGAATACATGCTCCGTGGCCATCTTTCAGGAATGGGCATGACCATGCTTTCAGTGACGGTGATAATTTTTGCTATCTTTATCACTAACTTCTTTAACTCCGTTGTGGCTGGCCTTGTGCTTTCACCAGTACTGCTTGCCATAGCCAACGCCTTTGGCTTCAATGCAGCTCCAGTTATAGTCTGCTTTTTCTATGTGGTTCTTATTGCCGCAGCAACCCCAGCAGGATCTCCTTTCGGCGCTATCCTTTTTGACCAGCCCGAATGGATTTCCAAGAAAGATGCGGCCATCCACGCAATCATCATGTCCGCCGTAGTTGTCATTGTAATGATTGTTGTAGGCGTCCCCCTTGCTAACGTCTTATTCTAAGAAGACAACATAAAGCTCTCTGAGGGTGATGCTTAAAAATGAGATTCACTTCATCGAAAAAACTGACCAGTAGAGAGTGTGGAATGGCTGGAAATGGAGTGAAAACGGAACCAAAAACACTAATATATTATTGATCAAAAAAAAGGCAGAGAAATCTGCCTTTTTACATTAAATACACACTGTAAGAGACTATATATAAAGTATAAGACTTTGCTTTCAGTCAACAGACATATGTGGGAGAACAGTAAAATTATATTCTGAACATACTTCTACTTTTAAATATACCCTCGTAAATGTAGAACAAAAAATACATATTAATGCGCTGAAATTTTTAAAAGTTAAACCTCTCCTCCACTAGCAATTTCAGTCTTAGCTTCATCCACCATTCTGGTAACTTCATTTTTGGCACAAGAGTACTTTTTAGAAGCCCAATTACCAGCTTTGACTGAACTTTTCACAACATTAGCAATAGCAGGACGAACCCCACCGGCTTTATAAACTGAATAAGCCGCATAACCTACAAACGCCGTAGTACTGGTAACCAGTAAAAATCTTCCTAAACTCATACATTTTCTCCTTTATGTTTATTAAATGATAATAAACATACTCACACTCTACAAATCCTGCAATTGATAATTACATACATCATCAAACTACTTTTTACGGCAGTCAGAACAAACCCCATATAAAATCATTTTGTGCCTATTAAATACAAATCCATATTTTTCGGCTAAACATTGCTGCAATTTTTCTATACGCTCATCCACAACATCAATTTTTTTCCTACAATTAACGCAGACAAGGTGATCGTGATGCGGCTTGTTAAAACGAGGTTCTAATCGTAAAACTCCATCTCCAAAACATAATTGCCCGGCAACCCCGCTCTCAACCAATAGCTTAACAGTCCTGTAAACAGTTGCTGAGCTAATAGTCGAATCTTTCTTAATTACTTCCAGATACAGCTCCTCACAGGAACAGTGTTCATTTGCATCTAAAAAAACTTCCAACACAACTCTACGTTGCTCTGTTACTGCCATTTTATTTTCTAACAAGTAGTCTAAAAAAATATGTTGAGGATTAAGCACAACCTTCTCCAGTTCCTTATTATTTTTTACAATCGAAATTGACTTTGATGAGTATTCTCAAATGAAAACAATTGTCAATAGCAATACACCCTAAACCTTAGGGCTGTGAAGAATGCAAATGAATATCAATCGTATTGCTTTCAAAATAAATACATTTATACTAAATACAAATAAAAATAAGCCGAACTAGACGGACACATAATTGACGCCCCTGAAAGCGTCACCAATAAAGGAGATTTAACTATGACAACTACGACTAGACTTCTTCCTGTTATTACAGCTTCAGCCGCAGCAACAGGCGCTTTGGTAGGTGGAACTGTTGCCGCAGTACGTGGAACAATTGCAGTAAAAGAAGGAAAAATAACAAAATGCGAACTGGCAAAAAACGTGGCAACTGAATCTGCAGGAACAGGTTTGGCAACAGCTGCAGGAGTCGCAGTAACTGGGATTATAGGACTTGGAGGCTTTGCCGGACTTCTTGGGTTTACCATTGTAGCAACCAGTGCAAAAATTTTATGGGATAAAACAGTTCCTTCAGCTTCCACTTCTAGTAGCAACACTACTCTGAAATGTTGCACTGATGAATAATGTAACTGTAATCTACCTACCTTTGACAAATATCATCTTCCGCGCTGTTTTATACAGCGCGGCGTTATTTCCCATAAGTTTTTATTATTTATACCTTTTTTTCTATAAAGTCAGTTTATGCTATTAAAATGAATCAGTATAATTCAATATTATTTTTAATTGACAAAGATATTTTGCATCGTTAGTTATTCCCTGTAGTTTTGAGATTCAATCTCAATATCAACAGAATAACCAAAATCACAGATACAAAACAGGATGCTGAAGTGAAAAAGCAACATCAAAAAGCTCATATCAAACATTCAATACCGGGACGCATTAGAGTTAGAATCCCTGAACTAAAAAAAAATAACTTACTTTGCGCGACTCTTGAAAAAAATCTTGAACGAGTTCAAGGCATTAAGCAGACAAGAACAAATACAAAATGCGCCAGCCTAATCATCCACTACAATGTAAAAATAGCTTCCCCTGAAATGCTGACTAATGCTGTTGACGATATTATTTCCATACACACAACCGAACTTTGCCCGATTAAAGATACAAAGGAATGCGGATGCCCACAAGTTCGCAGCTCACTACGCTATTTTTCATTTATTTCAGCCATTGGCGGAGCTGTACTGGTAAGTGAATCTCTGCTTGGCCTCACTATCAGCCAGACCCTTTTCAGCCCTCTTGGAGCAATAACCATTCTTGCAGCAGTTCCCTTAGTTAAGGAAGCTGTAAAAAAAATTCGTGAAAAAAAATTCGGACTGGAAGGAATGCTTGCAGGAGGAATTATCGCTGCGGTTGTCGCTGGTGAAGCCCTGACAGCTTTTGAGATCATGTGGATAAATGCGGGCGCAGACTTTTTGACCGCATGGATAACCGAACGTTCCCGCAGAGCTATATCCGGTATTTTAGACAACACAACCCACCACACTTTCATACTTAAAGACGAAGTTGAAATAGAAGTAGAAATAAACAATCTTCAAAAAGGCGATATTGTTGTTCTGCATACGGGTGAAAAAATTTGTGTTGATGGAATAATTGTCGATGGACAAGGACTTATAAATGAAGCGCCGATTACAGGAAGAGCCGACTTTATTCATAAGAAAAAAGATGACAAAGTTTTTTCAGGTACTTTTGTTCGCGAGGGAGTTATCTACATTAAGGCCGAAGAAGTCGGCGATAAGACCTACCTTTCCCGCATTCTACACAAAGTGGAAGATTCCCTCGAAAACAAAACTGAAATTGAATCCACTGCGGATAAACTTTCCGTTCGCCTAATTAAAATAGGTTTAGGCGCAACTATCGGAACCCTTCTCATTACCACTGATCCATGGCGAGCATTTACTGTACTATTAGTTATGGCGTGCCCATGCGCAACA
>NZ_VCNC01000001.1:1397500-1399231 GCF_006210265.1 Desulfovibrio sp. UCD-KL4C | reverse complement strand
AAAGTCCTTGCGACGACCTACTTTCCCACTAGCTACCTAGCAGTATCATCGGCGATGGAGGTCTTAACTTCCGAGTTCGGAATGGGATCGGGTGTGGCCCCTCCTCAATGGTCGCAAGGACAAATTTCTTTTGTTARTAACTTTTATACCWGTAGGCTAAAAGTTATTAACTATAAATATATAGTTAATAGGGAAGAGAAGAAAGATAAGTCGCACGATTTATTAGTACTGGTCAGCTGAGTATATTGCTATACTTACACCTCCAGCCTATCAACCAAGTGGTCTACTTGGAATCTTTAGATGCTTGCGCATAGGGAGAACTAATCTTGAGGCAGGCTTCCCGCTTAGATGCTTTCAGCGGTTATCCCTTCCGAACGTAGCTACTCTGCAATGCCACTGGCGTGACAACAGAAACACCAGAGGTTCGTCCACCCCGGTCCTCTCGTACTAGGGACAGACCCTCTTCAATTCTCCTGCGCCCACGGTAGATAGGGACCAAACTGTCTCACGACGTTTTAAACCCAGCTCGCGTACCACTTTAATCGGCGAACAGCCGAACCCTTGGGACCTGCTTCAGCCCCAGGATGTGATGAGCCGACATCGAGGTGCCAAACCGCATCGTCGATGTGAACTCTTGGATGCGATCAGCCTGTTATCCCCGGCGTACCTTTTATCCTATGAGCGATGGCCCTTCCATGCGGGACCACCGGATCACTAAGACCAACTTTCGTTCCTGCTCGACGTGTCCGTCTTACAGTCAAGCTCCCTTATGCCTTTGCACTCAACGGCTGGTTTCCAATCAGCCTGAGGGAACCTTTGCAAGCCTCCGTTACTCTTTGGGAGGCGACCGCCCCAGTCAAACTACCCACCAGACACTGTTTCCAAGCCGGATTACGGCGTTGGATTAGAATTCAAAATTATCAAGGGTGGTATTTCAAGGTTGGCTCCACACACACTAGCGTGCATGCTTCAAAGCCTCCCACCTATCCTACACATGATAATCCTAAACCCAATGTCAAGCTATAGTAAAGGTGCACAGGGTCTTTCCGTCTTACCGCGGGTAACCAGCATTTTCACTGGTAATTCAATTTCACTGAGTCTCTGGTTGAGACAGTGGGGAGATCGTTACGCCATTCGTGCAGGTCAGAACTTACCTGACAAGGAATTTCGCTACCTTAGGACCGTTATAGTTACGGCCGCCGTTTACTGGGGCTTCAATTCGGAGCTTCGACCGAAGTCTAACACCTCCTTTTAACCTTCCAGCACCGGGCAGGCGTCAGTCCCTATACATCGTCTTACGACTTAGCAGAGACCTATGTTTTTAGTAAACAGTCGCCCCCCCCGATTCTCTGCGGCTCTCAAAAGCTCAGAAAGTAAATAACTTCACCATTGAGAGCATCCCTTATCGCTAACTTACGGGATCATTTTGCCGAGTTCCTTAACCAGAGTTCTCTCAAGCGCCTTGGTCTGCTCGACCCGACTACCTGTGTTGGTTTGCGGTACGGTCTATAAGTGCTAAACTTAGAAGCTTTTCTAGGCAGTATGGAATCAATCACTTCAAACGTAAAGTTACGGCATCATGTCTCGGCCTTAAAAGGAAACGGATTTGCCTATTTCCTAAGCCTACGCATTTGCACCGGCATATCCAACAGCCGGCTGACCTATCCTTCTGCGTCCCTCCATCGCACACACTTACAGGTACAGGAATATTAACCTGTTTTCCATCGACTA